>CAMLEL010000335.1 GCA_946478935.1 uncultured Armatimonadota bacterium | reverse complement strand
CCCGCACAAGCGGTGGAGCATGTGGATTAATTCGATACTAACCGAAGAACCTTACCCAGGTTTGACATCGATCGCAAAGCCCAGAGATGGGCTCCTCCCCCACAAGGGGACGTGAAGACACTTGTTGCATGGCTGTCGTCAGCTCGTGCCGTGAGGTGTACGGTTAAGTCCGCCAACGAGCGCAACCCTCGTCCTGTGTTACCAGCGAGTAAAGTCGGGGACTCACAGGAGACCGCCGGTGTAAGCCGGAGGAAGGTGGGGATGACGTCAAGTCAGCATGGCAGTTACGTCTGGGGCTTCACACATGCTACAATGGGCGAAACAAAGGGCAGCAATACCGCGAGGTGGAGCAAATCCCAAAAATACGCCCCCAGTTCAGATTGCAGTCTGCAACTCGACTGCATGAAGGCGGAATCGCTAGTAAACGCAGGTCAGCTATACTGCGTTGAATACGTTCCCGGGTCTTGTACACACCGCCCGTCAAGTCACCTGAATTGTCTTCACCCGAAGTCCGTGGCCCAACCGCAAGGAGGGAGCGGCCGAAGGTGAGGGGAGTAAGGGGGACTAAGTCGTAACAAGGTACCCGTACCGGAAGGTGTGGGTGGATCACCTCCTTAAAGGATAAGCACTCTTCTTTGCACTGCTTAGAAGACATATCCAGGTCGGTCTACGTTTTGAATTTCTCTAGAGAGCTTTCAAGAGCCCTCTCGCGCAAGCGAGGGGGCTTTTGTGCTTTTGGCCGAGGAAATTTAAGATCTGACTCCAGTCATTGTGGCTTTCTAGCCAATGGTTTCCAATCGGCTGCATAAAAGTGTTTGCCGTCAAGCAGAAGGACGACCGGCGTCGCGCCTACCCTGATTTCACTGCTTGACTGGCTGCAATGGGACGTACAGTACTTTCCTGGGACCCAGCTTGAATGATCACGGAAGGTCAAGCATCGAATAATATGGGTTCTATGGGCAGATGTATGAGGCATTTGACTTGCTTGGCAATCTTCGGCGTTGCTTGCCATGGGCGGGCGCAAGCGCCACCCTTGGAAGCTTTTAAGAGTGGCGTCGTTCACTACCGATTCGATATGCCGGGAGAATCGGAAGCGCGTCCGAGGGTGGTCCGATTGGCTTGGGACGGAACTGCGATCAAGGCTGAGCAAACGCAGCCAGCCCACGGGGCTAACCCTGAAGACCACATTCAAATCGTTCTCACGGGCGAAGATGCTTTGACGTTTATGAGCGCCGATTCGGTCAACTTTAGCAGAGACAAAGATTTTGATTTCACGCGCAATCCAAAGTACGACCTCGTAGCAAGGCGCCCGAGTATGCCGCTTGGAGTGATCGTTCCCGGCTTTCCGGTTGTCGTGAAGGAAGGCGGACGACTTGCGATGGCGGCTGATTCAGATCGTCCGAACCCGTTCACCCAATGGACCTACGAGGGGATCGTCGATGCGGGCACGGGAACGGTGCCGCGAAAAGCCAAAATGTCCAGTAACACCGGGACAATCGTGCAATACGAAATCCTATCTGCCCGCTTGGGCAGTTTGCCTGCGGGTGAACAGTTGGTGCCTAATTGGTATCGGCACGGAATGCAGATCGTAGACCTTCGCGTGAATCCACCAGTGAATTGGACCTATGAGCGACTCGTTAAGGCAAGCGGCAAGAAGACTGGGCTCACGCCGGACGAATTGTTAGTCCTTTCGCAGTCCCTATCAAAGGGTATTGGCCAAAGGTTGGAAACGAGAAAGCGCCGAGAATCGAATCAAGGGTCAAACGGCTGGCTGATTCCTGGCGGGGTTGGAGTCTCTTTGCTTGTGATCGGCACTTTTGCGTTTCTGAAGCGCAACAGAAAGGGACGGCTCAATCAAGATTCGATCTAGTTGGCCTCTTACCGCCCAGAATTGACATTTGGCACGGCTAACTACGCCCGCGAGTCGGGACAAAGTTTGGCAAACTAAATCTCTGCACACCTTGACTCGATCTTTTGCGATCAGGCAACGTCAATACAACTATGCCCAAGATCCCCTTGTTCCTAGCCATTCTCATCCTCGCAGTCACTTGCTTCGCACAAGAGCAGGCTTCGGGCATCGAACAGGTACGTCAACTGATAACACAGGGCAAATATTCCGATGCGGAGAAGCTTGCCAAAGACCTGGGCTCCAAGTCGCCCGAGGACACAGAGGTTAAGTTCCAGCTCGGTCGCGCGATCTTCTTACAGGATCGGTTTAAAGAAGCGATCCCGTTCTTTGAGCAGGTCGCGCTTGCCCTGCCCAAGTTTGCCGGCGCCCAGAAGTACCTGGGTGATTCCTACTTTGCGCTTGGTGACTACAAGAGGGCGTCCGACTATTTTTTAAAGGCAGTCGAGATCGAGCCGAAGGATGCGGAGTATCACCTGGATCTTGCCCGATCGCTTGCCAAGCTCAAGTCCGGTCAAGCCGAAGCTGCTTTTCGGCAAGCGCTCGCGCTCGATCCCAATCTGATTCCCGCGCTCTACGATTATGGACTCTATCTGGCAGCTGAGAATCGGCTGGATGCAGCTGAGGCTCAGCTTTCGAAGGCGCTCACGCTGGACGATAAGAGTCCCTACGGTTGGTCTGTAATGGGGGACCTCCTGCTTCGAAGAAAATCGTACACGCGAGCCGAGGACGCATACTATCGTTCGCTTGAACTGGATGCGACGAGGTTCAGAGCCATGGATGGGTTATCGCGACTCTACATGGCGCAGGAGCTCTGGAAGGATGCTGAGGTCATCACGAAGCGAATGATCGATGCAGATCCGACGAACCTGCCAACATTTCTGCGGATGGCGAACATCATCGACGAGCAGAAGCGTTATGCGGATTCGGCAGTCATTTATGAAAAGCTGATCAAGGATCATCCCAAATTCGCGACCGCTAACGTGGACTATGGCGTCTCACTCTGGCGTCAGGACAAGAACAAGGAAGCAGAAGTCCAGTTCAAGGCGGGTATCGCCTCCGATCCGAATCAAGCTTGGTTTCACTTTACATACGGCAACTTCCTGCGCCAAGCAAAACGGCTCCGAGAAGCGAAGTCGGCATTCCAGGAAGCCCTGCGGCTCGATCCCGATTATCAAGAAGCGAAGAATCGGTTGGACATGGTCAATCTTGAGCTAGGCTAGCAGGTGGGCGACCGACACTCCCCAGTTTGTGGCAAAGTACTCGGTCGAAGGTGGATGCGCGAAGACGACGCGCCGCTCGACCAGGCCAGCGGAGATTAAACGATCCAGGGCAATCGATAACGCTCGAGGAGTTAGTGCGCTCGACGTAGATTTCAGCTCTTGAAATCGGCTGTGCCCATTTGTGAGGGCGATTAGCATTGGCAGTGGCCAACGCTCGAGGGCGATTTGTGGCTGACGCCAATGAAGCAACTCATCCCAAGCATCGAGGCACTTCGCCGAGATAGCTTGCGACTCGTTCGCGACCACGTATTCCGGTCTTGAAGGGTGA
>CAMLEL010000334.1 GCA_946478935.1 uncultured Armatimonadota bacterium | reverse complement strand
CAAGCACGATGCCGGTGAAATAGAGATTCAAATGCCGTTGAAAGAAAATCGTCGCCAACGGCACCAGAACTAGCAGCGCGGCTAGATTGACCCAGAACCAGGCATTGCGCTGCAGTGGCCGGGTATCAGCCATGGGAAGGCCCTGGACACATTGAAAGCGTGGCGACCAAGGCTTCCGGAACTGCGTAACTATCGCGGACCTGGAATACCGACATGTGCATCCCCCATGCAGCCGGCCATGAGTCGCTTAATACGCCAATTTGAGCGACAGTCAACTATCCGAATACCTTTCATGGCAAGTGTTGGGCTAGGTGTCGAACATCCGATGCCAGGCAGCTGCAATGGCAGAAGCGATTGACTTCGATGAGGTGGAAAAGGCCCCGCATAAGCCGTCTGGCGCCAGAGAGATCAGACCGAACCAAAATCCAGAATCTCCGCATCAAAGGTGTTCGTCTGTCTGTCAGATAGTTGACAGACAGCTGCCCATCGCTGCCGGAAGATGGACGAGTCACTGAACAGTTGCGTCCCGGTCTGAAAAGGAGGATATAGCGCGAATCAACTGCCCATCCAGCGGTGGCTCGACACAAGACATGTGACAGCACATTTTTTTGGTTCCAGGACTGCGAGCTTGAGAAGGAATCTAATCCATGAAAAGACAACTTGTCCTTCTTTTGATGTTGTCGCTCACATCCAGCGTCCTTGTCGCAGACCATCCGAAGTCGATTGATACGGCAGTCAATGTTGGCGGCAAAGGGACCTCTCAGTCATTCAAGAACAATTACTTCGTCTATAGAAGCATTGGCGGCCGCACCGACGTTGTGAGCAATAAAACGGAACGTAAGTACTGGTGCTTATGGCTGTGCAAGCGCCCGGTTCCAAGGAAAGCTGAACGAATCGTCATCGCCAATGCGTACTACGCCGAGGTTCAGGCCGGAGTATTTGCGGTGCTGGAGCGTGCTCCCAAGACCTGCAGCAACGCATCGTCCTGCGAGCAGAAGGAGTGGGCTTTTGGCTTTGCGGTCGAGCTCGAGTTTCCCGACGGCGGAGCAAGTCCAACTACGCTCGGTGGACTGTTGGAAGTGGATGGCGTCGTGACAACGCATGAAGTAGCAATCGACGGGCAAACATTCACGGTAGTCACGTCTGCTGGCAAGCATCCAATTGCATCGGGGCCAATACTCTGAGGAAATCGAAGGGGGAGCCATGTACACCTCTGGCATGAAAAACCATCCGCGCGCGATGTCACGGGTCATCCTCGCGCTGTTTTTTATGGTGATGGCTTTGCCACTGAGGGCGCAGGTGTCCTCAGCAGCCCGGCAAGTCAGTCCGCCCACGGATCGATCCGGCTGGAACATCGTGGCGAACCACGAGGTAGCCGCGATGCTGACAAGTGGTGGTACTGAAGAGCGTATTACCGGTCGAGTCAGCATTTTTCTGAAGGCAACGCCTGCAGCAATGCGTGAAGGGTATGTGGAGGCCCTGGGATTCAACGTCGTCTTTACCGGCGTATCTCAGGCGACTCTCGGTGAAAAGAGTCCCTCGAAACACGAGCTTGGGGTGCTCGGCTTCGCCCTTCAATCCGGCCAGAGTCAGAAGTTGCGCTACGACAGTAAAACGGGCCGCGTCGGCGGGCAATTGCGCATGTATATGGATGCGTCCTGGCTGTCAAAATTTGCACAGCCTGCCGCCGACGCAAGAAACGACCTGTTCCTCACTCCCACGGTTCCGGTTTCCGCTTCCGTGGAAGTCCTTCTCGACAAGCCTCTGCAGGATCGGGCGGATGAATTGGCTCGCGTGCCCGGTTCTTTGAACCTGAGTTTGAAGAGCGAAAAGGCCATATTCGACAAGGTCGAGATTCCGCCTCTTGCAGTGAGCTTCATCAAGCCGGCCGTCTTCGAGTGGGAACTCGCGCCAATTTACATCTTCGAGCTCGCACAACGGCTATGCGTCCAGCCGGTCCAGTTGCTGAGATTTTCGTGGTTCAGCTGGTGGCCGTTCGTTCAGTACTCTGGCGCCGGCCTTGCATTTGGAGAGCCGGGCGCACGGACTGAATGGCGCAAGGATGATGTGACGTTTGAAATCCGCGATTGGATGACCATCTGGTCAGGCAGCCATTGGGAGCTTGATGAAGGGGAGGCATCGGATCTTCGTGCGGAGGTGGACGTCGACGATTGCATTGAAGTGTTTTTCGTCAATTCACTGGATCCGGACGACCAATGGGGTGGAGGTGCAACATGGGGATCCGGCACTGCCGGCAGCAAGGTCATTTCGAGTGACGACAATGCACGCAATGGTGTTGACTTCACGCACCTTGCGCATGAACTGGGCCACGTTCTTGGCCTGATTCACCCCGGCCAGACGCCGTCAACCAGTTCGACGCAGGCGGCCAGCACAGGCACGCTGATGTGCCCGAGCGGTTATAAGAACGACAATCCACAAGTGAACAGCCAGGAGAACCAAGATCTGCTCTCTAACCCGCTCCTTCAGTTCGGGCTTAAAGTCTGGAGTCCTGGGCCCGACTGCACCGACGGTGCGGATTGCGGCGCGTGCCCTTGAGTGCCTAACTCACCAGGGAGGATCGCAAGCGCACGGCTGGTCCGCGGGGCACGTATTGGATGAGCAGTTGCAAGTCCCCAATGTGCCGCAAGGCGAACGGAAAGTCCCGGTGTCGCGGCAGGCAACTACCGAGACTTCCGGCGGGTGATTCGTGGTGCCGCCGTTCCAGTAGTAGCCGTACAGGGTGCCCCAGGCACTCACGAAGAGGGAGTCCTGGGGGGCGTAGTTGGCGCAGTGGCGTTCCTCGATGAACGTAGCGTCCCAGGGTCCGTCGCTCGTTACACAAACGGTCGTATCCCAAGCATTCGCCCGGTTGACGGTATCCAACTTGTAAATGCGGGTGGTGCCGCCCGATTTTGGCGAGTCGTTGGGCCCGCTTGGCGCGACGCCACTTCCTCCGCTCTCTCGCGCCATGACCAGATCCGAAATGGGCGCGATGACGAAGTCACGAAGCGGGCCGCATTTCGTGAGCGCAACTCTCACTTTGAGCTGCTTCTGGTCTCTGATGGAGCAGCAAGGTGCATGCGCCAGCGGGCTCGCCAGCTTCTCGGGCTCCGGCGGGACGCCGGTCGTTCTCGTGGCATTGGTTCTCGGGTCAAGCGTTGCCTCGATTTCCTCCGGGAGGGTGGGGAGTTTCTCAAGTCGATCCGCCAACTCACTGTCTGCGGAGGTAACCGAGTCCGGAGAATTGCAACTCGTCAGGAAAAGGGCGAGCAGCACGGCCGCAATCTGAAGGAGAGTCGGAATGTTTGTGCTCATGACGGCCTCCTATTTCTTCGGAGTGATGCCGATCCGGCAGAGTGTTACCAGCTCCGCACGACTTCGAAAACGCCGAGATCGATTGGCGCAGCGCCTCTAGGCACGTCGAACTCGCCTTTGGGTAGTGACGCGGGATAAGTAATTAC
>CAMLEL010000333.1 GCA_946478935.1 uncultured Armatimonadota bacterium | reverse complement strand
ATCCAGGTCAGCCGTGCCAGCGAAGCGCAAATGTCTCAGTACGACGTGCTCTTTGTGAATGCGGCCAACAACGTTTCGCTCAACTCAAGCGAGCGCGAGACTCTGCGCCAGTTTGTGGATCGCGGAGGCGTACTGTGGGTCGAAGTGGCGAACATCAACGCTCTGAACTTTGACACCCTCTATTCGATCAACGGTTTCCCGCTTCCGTTCACCGTGCAAAACGCCGCCGCCGGAGCAGGGAATCTCGACGTTTTTCACCCCGTCCTCAGTTATCCGTACGCGTTTAACATTACAAACCTTGACTACCTGAACAATGGCGGGGTCGGACTGTCATTGAACCAAGCCGTCGTGCCCGGCGGGGGCGGTGCAGCCGCCCTGAGCCCGTCTACCAATGCCGATTGGTTCAGATTGAAGCCGGTCGTACTTCAGGCCGGCAACCCAACGATGATGGTCGGTCGGATCGGCGATGGGTTCATGGTCATTACCAGCCGCAACGCTGGCAACTTCTTGAATCGATTACGCGATGCGTCGTCGCCTACCGGCTATTTCGCCAACAACCAGTACTATGCGGGAGAGGTGCGCGGAGCCTTCGACAAGGGTTCGGACATCCTTGGCAAACTTGCGGTCAATATCGTCAGCCTCGGTTCTGGCTCAGAACAGCCAAGCAACGGCACCCGTAAGTCGGGTAGCAGCCCCATCGATATTGGCGCGCCGCTTCTCAAGCGATTCGATGCGGCGATCAATGGCCTGGACCATGGCGCAAAGAATTCGTTCCCTGCAGCTGCCTACAAAGGGCTTGTCGTCGTTTCCACGAATAATCAGATCCTCGTCTACGACGCCAATCCGCGACAAGATCTGGACGGCGACAGCAATCAGGATGACGGGGTCCAAGACTATGCATTGGGTACCAACGTCGATTTGGTCTGGACGAGCGGCGGCTTGGCCGGACCGATCAGTGCACCGACTTGCGTCGAAGTCCCCCAACCAGCCGGAACTCCGGTTGACCAGATCCTGGTCAGTCAAGCCGATGGATCGGTTGTGGCTTTCAATGCATTCCCGACCAATGCGGCCGGACAGATTCAGCCGGGCCCGCACGCGCCGGTTTATACCGTAGCGCCGCCAGCCGCAGTGGCCTCAGTCGATGTTAACGCCATCAGTCACGGACCTTACGCCCCGACTTACCACGAAGGGCTGGTTTATGTGGCAACGAACCCAGGTTCGCCTCTTCCAACCGGCCAGGTTTGGGTTCTGGATCCGTCCAACGGGATTGGAATGACTTCGGGCGCGCAGCGGTGGTTGGTCGGCGATCCCACAGCTCAAACCATTCAGCAGATTTCTGGCGCTCCCACGGTTGGCTACATTCCGATTGCTGATAACTCGGGAGGACTGGACAAAGTCGTTTACGTGCCAACTCGACCCGGATCCACGGGCGGTGGACCGAACGCTGGCATCTACAGCCTTTGGGCCGGAGTGCGCGGCGAGAGCCCAATTTCAGCGCAATCCACCGTGCCAACCTCGCTCACGGTGCAAACCCGGGCTTCTCAACGTGGCCTTTGGGCGATCACGGGCGGAGGTTCGCTTGGCGTGAAACTTACGGTATTGCGTCCCAACGGCGACCCGCTGCGGATCGACGAAATGAACGCGTTGTTCAACGGTTCGGTGCTGCAGAGTTCGCCCGGAGTGCTTGACTTTGGACTGAATATCCCATGGGATCCCACGTACTCCGTCCGGATCGACTACACGATCGATTGGGGACGAGGCGCGGCGGCCAGTCAGGCGATCATGCGTGGGCAGATCTTCCTGCCGGACGATCCAAACAACCGGCGAACGATCCTCGGCAACATTGCGATGAGCGCCCGAGGCACGATTTATGTGGTTCACAGCACCACGAACGACACCAGTGGAGGAGAAGGCGGCGCCTTCTATGCGTTCCGCGAACAGGGGCAGGGCGCATTTAAGTGCGTGGCCCGATATGATGCATTCCGAACGCACACCGTCAACCTAAACCAGTCCACGCCGCAAACCGTATTGACCACCGTCAGCGACATCGATCCGCTGGAGAATGTGGTTCCGGGCAACGTCCTCAACGGCGTCGACAACCGAATCACGTTTGTTTCAGGTCCGGCTGTGCGAGGTGACTTCGTCTATGCGGCAGCGGTGCTTCGCAAGACGGGCGGCATCTCTTCGTTCGTACCATTCACGGTCCTCTTCGCGTTCAAATCAGAGCCCGAAGCCCCTGAGATTCAAGTCGGAAATCTGAGCGGGGGATTCTCGCTGGTCCAGCCGGATATGGTCCGATCTGCTACCAAGAGCAACCCGACTCAACTCAGCGTGGCCACCGGCGGACAGTATCAGTACATTCGAGACTCCGGCAAGATTCGGTTCGACAACCTGATGACCCCCAATCGTGGCCAGGTCAACAATTGCTTCAGTCTGAGCCAGCCGGTCATTATCCGTTCAGGCGGCCAACCGGATCAATTGGTCTACCCAGACGCCAGCGCCGGTAGCCGATGGAGCCCATTGGCTTGGTACACCGTTCTTCACGGTGTGAGTGACCCGACTACACCGGTCGTCACTGGCGGCACCTTGTTCATCGGCGGATCGAGCGTGTTGCCCGACCTGATCCGAACGGGCGGATTCACCAATCCTGACGGTGTTTTCTTCGGATTCAACGCTGATATCAGCGAGCGCGACACATTCACCATCCCTGACCCGGCGCGACCTTGGAACCGTCAGGTTGTGATGCTGCTCGACAAAGGCGCTGGCAATATCGATTCGAATCCGAATGTGAGATGGCCGCAAAATCAGGGCATTACGACCTGGCAAGCTTGGGCCACGCGAGTTCTGCAGGCGTCCATGCCCGGTACCGACCGAACGATGTCGATCGCGGCGGGCGAGGGCGGATTCTTCGCTACCGGCGGCCCGATGGTTGGCGGTTACGGCAATCCTGGCCTGTTCTACGGATTCTCTCGCGCTGACTTCTTGGTCGCCGATGAGGGACGACTGGGTCGGTATGACCCGGCGGGCAACCCGATATTTGCCACGGATATCACGAGCGCATCGGGATCAGATGTCAATGTTGGCGGAGCCACCTCGGTTCGCGCCCTGCAGAGACCTATTCGGGCTTATCCGATTGGCACGAGCGATGTCGTTGTCGTGGACCCATCCTCGAATCGTCTGGCTCGCTTGGACGGCGCGGGAAGAGAACTGCGCTCGATCGAGAATTTCAGAGTCGATCCGGCTTCCGGAATCGCGCTGGAAGCGAATGCACCTTTGACACTGAACAATCCTCGCGACGTGGCGGTGTTTTCCGAGTTCGTCGCCAACCCGACCGGTGTTTCGGGTCCGCAGGCGCTCGAATACTGGGTCCACTATGTCATCGCAGATGCCGGCAACCGCCGAATCATCGATATCATCGATCGCTACTACGTGGGTCCGAATCGGATCGTCGGCGACATCAT
>CAMLEL010000332.1 GCA_946478935.1 uncultured Armatimonadota bacterium | reverse complement strand
CAACCGGTTGATCAGTTGCAGGGTGAGCGCGAATCGTTGAGCTCCCGACTTGAAGTCGCGACGAGAGATGGGAAAGAGAGCGCCCAGGAACTGCGTCGGAAGCTGGAGGAAAAAGAAAACGAACTCGAAGGGGTTCGTCTGCGATTGGCTAGCGCTAATTCACAGGTTGTGTTCTCCAGTGGTGCGGCCAAAGCTTCCGGCAGGCTCGCGCAGCTTCTCGCAGGCACCCAAGGTCAAGCCGCGACTGCTGACGCTGAGTTAGCTCGCCGCATCAGAGAAAGTTTTGCGAGACATACAGAATCGGCAAGCAGTCCAGACGCGCCCGAGAAATAATATTGGTGCTACCCAGGACAAGGATTTGGGCCGGCTCCAGTCTTCGATCGATGCTGTAAGAGCAAGAGAACGTATTATCCCTCCTTGGTCTGACTAGGCCATTGCACTCAGCAATGAGCCAGGAGAAGGGCATTTCTACTGTGCTGTCGAGCGGCGTAAGGCCTAGAAATTTGTTTGTGGGGATGCCGCCTCGCCTCACCTCATGCGTTCGCGTCAGCGCGTCGGTCATTTAAACGACGTTCGAACGCTTCGCAGATGCCTTCTGCAGCAAGGATCCCGTTGTCTACCGAAATATCGAAGTGCTGAAAGTCAGCAAAGCGGCCGGGAAGGGGCTCAGTCTGTTGTGCTGGAGAGGCAGTGACAAATGTCGCTCGTGGTAGCGTAATGCGCTCAATCCCACCCCAGACCTTGGATAAGATTTCTACATCTTGATATAGCAGCACGACTAGTTCGCCGCCGAAGATGCGGTAATTCGTCGTATTGGAACGGTTGACGGCCATGTTCAAAACTTTGATGGCCCTTCTGTGCCCAATACGAGAGAGCAACTCAATAAACATTGAGCACGTTGGATCAGCCATTTCATTGCAGATGATCTGTATGTGGCCAGCGGCCCAAGGTCGCTCGCCCACGGACGCAGGCGTAAGTTCCTCTGCAGTAAAACACGCTTCGACAAAGTTCCTTCCTAAACCTCGGAGCTTTCCCTCACCGGCGAACGCAAACTGTGCAAACGCGGCCTCCGAAATGGCATCAGAGCTAGTCCCCGTCAAGAACTCCTCTTCTTCCTTCTGCCCAGACCCTATCGGGGGGCGCAGTTCGAATTTTGACGCAATCCATGCTCGCCTGAGTTGTTGGACTTGAGCTGCACTCAGCTCATGGAGTGCGCGAATAAAATGCCTCTTATGGTCGCCTGTTACCCTCCCGGTTGCGATTGCACATGCGAGGCAACCGTACAGCCGCGTCTTCTCGGCTTCGATGTCCAACTCCAATGCCCGAAGAATTGCGAAAAGATCGTCGGGGGTCATTGCGTCAGCGTTCTCTTCGAACACTTGTCCCTCTAGTGCGGTCGCAATGAACTCTTCGTAACGACGCTCGGTGCGTCGGTCGAGCCAATCAGCTATCGCCTTAGAGCCTGATTTCAAAAGCCGAAGCGCCCCAGTAGCGACGCCTATTTCCGCGGATGTCATTTCGACCTCCCTCAAGTACAACGCGACCCGGAAGCAATCCTACTGGTAGATCTCATCGGCCTGCTCGCGATTGGGTTCGCGAGCAAAGCTCCTTGTCTGGAAGTTTCACGTTGATCCGGTCAAGGGACGCGGCGACACGGTCGAGGCCGGGCGCGCGGCAGGGAAGCGCCAGGGTTGCGCTGTGCTGCGTTGCTATGTCGAGTTCCCTGCATCTTTGCTTCGGCCAGTAGGAGGCACACCGCATTGATGCGCGTCTTCTGTCTGCGCGAGATCGCCATGCTTGATGCCGTGCAACGGAATCAAGGCGGCAATCGCATGCCCTGAAACCTTCGAAACTAGATCCAGGGACTTGATAAGTCTCACCTGCAGTTCACGCATGTCACTAGCTCGCCAACTCCCGCGATGCGGAAGCAGCGCCGACTTTAGAAGTCTATTGAAATTTCGTGGAGCGCGGGCGCCAATGACGATTAGCTTGCCCACATTCTCATCGAAGAGCAGTGCTTGCTGTTCGGCAGCGGCCAGGAATGCTGCCGATTCTAGTTGCAGATGGCCGAGCAAATTCTCCGACTGCACGGGGCCCAACTCGCGATCGTCGTCTGGAATTGCAGCCACTAGTGGGCGCAAGATGCCCAGACGCTGTTCCGCCTCAAGCTTGGCCGCTTCAAACGCGAGCGCCAAGGCGGCGGCCGTGATCGTCGCTTGTCGGCGTCGTTCCGCTTCGACGCGATCCCGCTCTGCTTCGAATAGCGTTCGTGCACCGCGCGCCTGCATTCTGCCGAGCCCGATCGCCACGGCTAATGCCGCGATCGTGCCGAACGCCTGAATCCACGAGGCTTGCTCCGCGGAAGTCAGGCGCAACCACCACTCGAACGGTCCTATCCACTCGAGACAGATCACCCATACCCCCTCGGCGGAAATGTTGGTCCGTCAACCTGGAGATGAAGAAGCTTTGGCGGAAGGGGTGGGATTCGAACCCACGGATGGTTGCCCATCGCTGGTTTTCAAGACCAGTGCAATCGACCTCTCTGCCACCCTTCCAATTGATAAGACTTCCCCACATGAATCTTATGACGTCCTACGGGCTCTGGACAGGCGGAGTCCTGGGTCGCGCTAGCAGCGCTTCAGCGTCCGCTAACCCAAAATGGGATATTCCGTTTTGGGCTTTAGCCTTCGGGCGTGGCTCGACTCACTTCCCCCCAGTACCAGACCCTTCGGAACCTCCTGATCGAGGCGAGAGAAGGGGTTGGCATGTCCCAGAGTGAGGTCGCAGAACGTCTCGGAAGAGTCCAAACGTTCGTCTCCAAGTACGAACTAGGGGACCGCCGGCTCGATGTCATCGAGTACTTGAGGGTCTGTGAAGTCCTTGGACTCGACCCTTCGAAGGTGCTGAAGAGGGTGCAAGGCGTCACCTGATCGAACCTTGCCCTCGCTCCCTTTCCACCCCAAAATGGGTTGGAAAGTTTGGAAAAGGGGCGAGCGATGGGACGTTCCGGTGTTCCCGAGAAGCGCGTTGGGCGATCGTATTCGGCTCAGTGGACTGACGAATTGCTCACTACCCGTGAAGCCGCTGCGCTGACGAAGATGAGTGTGGCTTGGTACGAAAGGCAGCGATGGCAGGGGACGGGACCTGCGTATCGGAAGATCGGAAGATCCGTTCGCTATCTACGCAGTGAACTGCTGGTCTGGTGGGTCGATCGGGAGACTCACGGCGATCCGACCAGCTAAAGCACCTGTTCTTTGCCGTGCAATTCCGGCAAACAGATGGCAAACAGGTGGAGTCAAACTGAGTCGGACTGGTTCCAACATCGTCAATTAGAAAGCGCTATAAAAACAGCGCTTTGCGCGCATAGTCAGTGCTAACTGATTGATGCCTAAGTCAGCGCTTATCAATTTTCAAGACCGGTGCCTTAAACCGCTCGGCCACCCCTCCGGGTGTGCGGCCGGG
>CAMLEL010000331.1 GCA_946478935.1 uncultured Armatimonadota bacterium | reverse complement strand
ATTCGATGAAAAAACGCGAAGTGAGCTTTTCAACTCGCTCGATCCTCTTAGGTCAAAAGAAGCTCCATTTGAGATTGAGGATCCAAAAGACCGCAAAGGGGCGCATTGGGTGCTCCCACGCATGAGGGTCAAGGGCAAGTTTCTGAACAAGACTTCAAAGGGTGTCGTCAGACAGGCACGATTTGATGGTGTTTTGGAAATGACAGAGCCTGGACCCGACTTGCCGACTCGTTTCAAAGTCACCAGCGGCGACCGAATTGTCGACAAAGTTTCAGGGGCAACCAAGCAAGCGCTGGCGGACTACTACGTGGCGGTTCTGGATCGCATCTTTCCACAGCTGCAGAATCGACCCGTATCGGTTATCCGGTGTCCCGAAGGCGTCGATCACGCGTGCTTCTTCCAACGCCATGTGAAGCATGAGATTCCGGGAACGATTCAAGTTCCGCTCGAGGATGAGAGCTATGTCGGTATCGGTGGACCTGAGGGCATTTTGGGCATGGTCCAATATGGCGGGATCGAATTCCACCCATGGGGAGCCCAAGTTGGAGATGTCAAGCTGCCTGACCGATTGATCTTCGATCTGGACCCGGGGCCGGACGTGTCTTGGAAGCGCGTTCTGGATAGCGCCCAGCTTTTACGAGAAAGGCTGGAAAGTATTGGACTGATCGTTTTCTTGAAACTGTCTGGAGGCAAGGGGCTGCACCTGGTGACCCCCATCAAACCAGAACTGGATTGGGATCAAGCGAAGGCCTTCACGAAGGCGCTGGCCGAGAGCCTGGTACGCGACCACCCAAGCGAGTTTGTCTCCAAGATGTCCAAATCAATTCGCAATGAGAAGATCTTTGTGGATTACCTGCGAAATGACCAGACGTCGACAGCAGTATCGGCTTATTCGCTGAGGGCAAAGGCAAATTTGCCTTGCGCCTGGCCGATCCGTTGGGATGACGTCACAATTTCCAACTTCCAGGATTATCTAAATGAACCCGATCCATGGCTGAATATGCCGAAGGCATCGGTTTCGCTCAAGAAGATACTGAAGCTTTGATCTACGCCTGCTTTCGCTTCGTTGACTTCGGTTTCTTTTCTGCCGCCTTCTTTTCCGGTGACTGTTTGCCGGTTGCCTGAACACTTTGGCGGAGCAGATCGACCAAGTCAATAACGTTGGACGCCGTTTCTGCTTCGGGTACCTCCGCAGGTTCCAACATCGCCATATCGCCCGCTTCGGCCTTTTTCTCGATCCATTCCATCAGCCGATCGGAGTAGTCATCCTTGTATTGGGCTGGCTCCCATTCCACGGTCTGAGCGTCCACCAACTGGCGGGCCAGTTCGATCTCGCGATCGGAAACGCGGTACTTCTCCGGCTCTTCACCGGGCAGCTCAAATTCGGAGATCGGGCGAAGTTCATCGGCGAATCTCAATAAGAGAAGGACAAGGCCGTCCTCGCGAGGCGCCATTGCCGCCAAGTATTCCCTCGTACGGATCACCACTTTGGCGATGCCCACTCGAGCGGATTCTTTGAGCGTTTCTCGAAGCAGGACATATCCCTTTTCAGCCTTCTTTTGAGGAACGAGGATATATGGCTTTTCGAAGAATTCGTCCCCAATCGCGGATTCGTCTACAAAATTCTGAATTTCGATCAGCTGGGTTGACTCGACGGCGGCTCTTTTGAAATCTTCGTCTTCCAAGATCACGAAATTATTCTTGGAATATTCGTAACCTTTGACTATTTTGTCCCAGGGCACTTCTTCGCCCGTGGACTCATTCACCCGTTGATATTTGATTGTAGATTTGGAGCGGCTGTCCAATAATTTGAACGATAGCTCCTTCTTTTTCTCGAGTGAGTAAAGGGTGACGGGAACATGCACCAAGCCAAAGCTGATCGCACCTTTCCAGATAGGTCTTGCCGCCATGATATTGCCTCTGTGTACACAGGGTACCACTTTGACGACGATGCATCGAAAAACGTTACATCGGCGTCCTTTGGTAATATCCCGTCACCGATTCGCATGACACCGCTTCGGACAATTCTCGCTACGTCGCTCCTTTTCGCAGCCAGCTTAGCTGCAGCTTTCGATGTGTCTGCTAAGAGCGCCATCATCGTTGACGCTGAGTCAGGCAAGGTTCTTTGGGAAAAGGAGGCATTCGCGCCGCGACACCCAGCCAGCACCACGAAGATCATGACCAGCCTGCTTTTGCTGGAGCACACCCAGCCTGCCGATTGGATCGTGGCTCCCAAGGGTGTGGACAAGGTGGAGCCTTCAAGCATGCACTTACGGGTCGGAGAGAAAGTTTCCGCGCGTGGGATGCTCTATGCCTTGATGCTGAGGAGCGCCAACGACGGATGCGTCGCCGTTGCGCACCATATCTCCGGCTCGGTGGCTGCCTTTGCCAAGCTCATGAATGAACGGGCAAGAGAAATTGGGTGCTTGAATACGAACTTTGCAAATCCGAATGGACTCACCCATCCCAAACATCTGACCACGGCTTATGATCTGTCATTGATGGCGAGAGAGGCGATGAAGCTTGAAGACTTCAGAACCGCGGCGAAGACTCAGAAGAAGACCATCGCCCGCAGCATCAACCACAAAGATCAAGTGATGCAGACTCACAACAAGTGGCTGGCCAAGGACCTTTCGGCAGATGGCATCAAGACTGGCTACACCCGGGCCGCCGGTAAATGCTACGTCGGCAGTGCGACGCGCGAAGGCTACCGAATCATTACAGTCATTCTAAAGAGTGAGGATTGGCAGGTCGATCACCAACGGATGTTGAATTGGGCCTATGACAACCACGCAAAGGAACTTGTGGCGGCAGCAAATGCCGAAATCGGCAAGCTGACTTTGCCTAATAGCGAGCCCGCTGAGATTCCGCTTGTCGTTCGATCGGAGGTTCACCGGATTGCGAGGCGTGATGGCTCTGATCCTCTCAAAATAGACATTCAATACCTCCCGAATCTGGAAGCTCCTATCCAGGAGGGCCAGGAACTCGGTACCGTCAGTTTTTCGGACTCAAGTGGTTGGAAGCAGACCCTCCCAGTGTTTGCCGGTGCATCGTCGGAAACAGATCCATTCGTCCTTGCCACATTGGGCGGCAAGGCTGGGTTCGGTATCCTAACTTTGGCGATGTTGGGTGGCTTGGCTGGTTACTCACGCAGTCGCCGGTCAAGAGTTCATGCCAAGGCGATCCCCTCCAGTTCCTACTAAATCCTCAGAAAAAGCAGAGGGCCCAATGCGCCTGCACGTTTACATCGCCCACTCCGGGCTGTGCAGTCGTCGGGCCGCGGAGAAGCTGATCGAAGAGGGACGAGTCGAAGTCAATGGCGAGCTCGTATTGGAGATGGGCGTCAAAGTGGGCGAGACGGACGAAGTGAGGGTCGACGGCCATCCTGTTCGAGTCGCCAAGCAGTACACCGTGGTTCTGAACAAACCAGTTGGAGTCGTCACCACATTGTCCGACCCACAGCGTCGGCAAACGAT
>CAMLEL010000330.1 GCA_946478935.1 uncultured Armatimonadota bacterium | reverse complement strand
GGAAGCGTGACCGACGTGGGGGGAATCGACACTCGGGCGGCTGGCCGATATCCCGGAACTTCAAAGCTTTCTGGCCGTTCGAGCGCTGCAATTCGGTTCAGATTAACGAAGACGGCCTCCGGCTGCTTGGAGCACCCGAAGGCCGATGTAAGCCCAATGAGCAGCCCTAGCTCACGGAGTCGCATTCATTGCCTGCAAAGCCGGCTGGGTCAGGTCGTTGGCGCCGTAGGGCGCGATCCCGACTTCAAACACGATCGTGTATCCCTGAGCTTTGGCGACCGACTGAATCGCGGTTCGGGCCTTCTCGATGCTGGCTACTTTTTGCTTGTCTGCCCAACCCTGCATCTCGTTGGTGAAATCGTTGTACCAGCGCCGGGCAACCAGTTCCATATTCTGGCCACGCTTCGCGTACTCGTCCAGCAGCGTACGGTCCTCCGCTGTCAGGGTCGCCTTGCCACTCAGCTCCGTCCACTTCTTGTTGGAAGCGACCACATCGGCCTTGATTCGCTCCATCTTGTTCTTTTCATCCGCGGTGGGGTTGTCTTTGGACCAGATCGTGCGCAGCTCCTGCGCCTGTTCGTTCGTGAGCACGCGATTGTCGTCGATGAACTGCAGAAGGTCTTCGCGATTCTTCTTCATTTTGGCGAACGTATCCTGGTTCGCCTTGCCGTGGTTGCTCTTCTCAACGACCTGGGCGATATCCACCACGGCGATCTTGTTCGCTGAGTCTTGGAATCCACTCGCTACGGAAATGGCGATGAGCGCGATGGCCGCGACCCATCCGATTTGTGAAATCTTGTCGGTTTTCATCTTGGGTTATCTCTTGGCGTTCATCGCCTTGAGCGATTCACCGGTCAAATTGTTTGCTGCATAGGGGACGATGTCCTGAACATAGATGATGCTGAAGCCTTGCTTCTGGCCAACTTCTTGGACAGCCACCTTGACCTTGTCCAACGTGTCTTTGCGCAGCTTTTCCTGCATCCCAGTTAGTTCATCGCCGAATTCACGGGCCCACCGATCGATGGTCTTCACCATGTTTTGTGTCCGATCGTTATACTCGCGGAGGAGTGCAACTTCTTCGGGCGTGGGTTGCGACTTCAGTTGAAGGTCTTTGAACTTTTTGTCCTGTCCGATGACCTCGTTCTTGAGCTTGTCCAGTTCTGCCTTCTCGGCCGACGTGACTTGCGGCTTCACACTGAGCTCTCGAAACCTCTGTGCCTGTTCCGCTGTGAAGACCGGGTACGTATTGATGAATTGCAGAACATCCTGTCGCTGGGCGCTCAGGTTCCTCAACGACTCGGTTTGGGACTTGGCAAACTCGCTGCCGGAGAAAACCTCCGCCAGGTCCACGACCCCATATTTTTCTGTCTTGGTCTGGAATCCTGTGCCCGCCATCGTTCCTGCGATGACTGCAGCCAAGACCCATCCCATCTGATTCTTATTGATCATTGCTATCACTAGAAAGACGTCGCAATCTGGAAGTGCGTGCGGCTTTTTCCTCGATCGTCAAATCCCAGGTCGAGTCGTAGCGGGCCCAATGGCGAACGGAAGGTGAATCCCACGCCATAGCCAAGCTTGAACCGTGAGTCGCGAGACTGTGTGAATTCGCCGACCGTCCCAAATCCGCCCCAGGCTCCACCATAGTCGATGAACGCGCTCACCGCGAGCGCCTTCTGGATGGGGTATCGGTACTCCAAGGTCGTGAGGAAGGACTGCTTGCCCCAGTATCGATCCTCTTCGTAGCCGCGAATGGTTGAGGCGCCGCCCATGAAGAACTGCTCAAAGAACGGGACTTCACCCGAAATGACCCCGTATCGGGCCCGAAACGCGAGCACTCGGCGCGGCGCATCCAACTCATTCCTGCCGCGAGCCTTTTGATCGCTCCAGTAGGTCCGATACTCCGCGGTGGTCTTCAAATAGTTCTTGTTACCGAGCGAATCGGTAATGTCGCCGCCGACCTTGGTGATGTTGGCGAATCCAGGCTCCACTTCGATCCGGAACCAGTCGCCACGGGAAGGATCGATGTCCACGTCCCGCCGGTTTCGAGTCAGGCCAAGAGTCACCGTGGCGAGCGTGCCATCTTGCTGAATGAATCCGGTGGTCGCGTCGGTATCCAGATCGTTCGTTCGGATGCCCTCATAGCGCAGGGCGACGGTGCCCGACAGTTGATCGTTAAAGCTTCGACCGACCGCCACGGCGGCTCCCGTTCGGCGCTCCGTAAAGATGTCATCTTCTGTCGGAGAATCGTTGCTGCCGAATCCGGTTCCCTGGAATCGATAGAGCAGCCGGCTGTACAAAGAAACGTTGAGCGCGGTACCGCGATCGTCCAAGTAGGGATTGCCGTAGTCCAGTTCCACACTCGGACCGCCGCCGGCTGTACCTTGAATGAGGTTTAACCCGACCGATTGGCCCGAGCCTCGAAAGTTCGTATCGCTCAGCTTCAACGTGCCAGCAAATGAGCTTCTGGGATCAAGCTGCAAGCCGATGCCGAAGTTGCCCGTGCGTCCTTCCTTTACATCGGCGATCAGATCGATCTTGCCTGGTTCCGGCTGGTTTTCAATGCTTCGCACGTTTTCGAACCATTGGGTTCCGTGGAGTCGGCGCAAGTCGCTTGTCCATCGCTCTGCGCGGAATGGATCGCCGGCGCGGGTTTTGATGAGGCGCTTCATCACGCCCAACTTGGTGCGCGTATTGCCCTGTACTGAAACTGAGTTAACGGTCAGCTCAATGATCGAAATGCTGATCGTGCCGGGAGACTCGGTAAGCGGCTTGAAATCCTCAACGCGAGCGAATAGCCCTCTGCGCTGATAGAGGTCCTCAATTTTTTTGACACTGGGCTGGATGTTCCGCGAGTTGAAGATCTTTCCAACTTCGATATCGACTTCCTTCAGGATCTCTTCCGTCTTCAGACCCCGGTTGCCCACGATCCGGATCTCTTTCACCACGGGCCATTCCTGGACTTGAACGATGACCTCGCGATTCGTATCGTCAACCGCGTTCGCCCGAACGTCGACTGCTTGGAAAAATCCCAGATTCTCCAGCGTGGTCTTGTCCGCATCCAAGGTCGCCTGAACATATGGCTGACCCACTTTCGTCCGCATCGCCGCCAAAATAGCCTCGGTGCTCACTTCTTTGTTGCCGTTTACAGTGATCGACTTAATCACGGCAGTCTGAGCATGGGTGATCGCAACCGCAAGCCAACATAGTGCGATCGTACAAATCCGTAAGTTCAATCTTCCTCCTGATCCCCGCGTTCTTTCCTAAAACGCAGGCAACCCGCCCGGATGTTCCAGTCCCAAGACTTTACCTCCGAAGGGGGCCTTCGTGGTCTTTCCTTGCCACCAATGCTTAGAAGCTTGGACCCTTTGGCCGTTATCACAAAATCTCGCCAACTAGAACCGGAACGTGTACTCTACAGCTATCTTCCAGGGCCGAACTTCATCCAGGCCCACGTTAAACGTGAGTCGGCGTCGATCCCCCCGCGAGCCGAACCGGA
>CAMLEL010000329.1 GCA_946478935.1 uncultured Armatimonadota bacterium | reverse complement strand
TAGGGCATCAAAAAGTAGTCGACGAAGGTAAGGTCGAAGTCGTCCATGACGATTTCGACCTTTATCCTTTCGGTCCTGCTGATGCAGGCGCCTCCATTTGAGTCAGATATCAAAAAGTTTGAGGCGCAGGATGCCGTCCGACCTCCAGAAAAAGGCGGAGTCGTGTTCGTCGGAAGCTCCAGCATCCGCCTTTGGTCGAGTTTGGCTAAGGACTTTCCTGAGTACAACGTGATCAACCGCGGATTCGGAGGCTCGCAGATGAGCGACAGTGTCCGATATGCCCACCGAATCGTGACCCCGTACTCACCCAAGCTGGTCGTCATCTTTGCCGGCACCAACGACATCTCATCCGGTAAATCGGCTCAGACCGTCTTATCGGACTTCCAAGCATTCGTAGCCAAGGTGCGTGAAAAGCTTCCTCAAGTGCCGATCGTGTACATAGGGATCACGCCAGCACCATCTCGATGGGACAAGGTCGAAGAAGTGAAACAGGCGAATGTCGCGATCGCCGCCTACGCCAAATCTGGCTTGAAGCTTTATTTCGTGGACACCTTCAACAAGTTTCTTGGCAAGGACGGCAAGCCCCGCGAAGAATTCTTCGTTGATGATCGGCTACACCTGAGTACAGCGGGCTATTTACTCTGGAAAGATGCGGTCGGAAAGGTCGTGAGGGAGGCTTTGCCTTCGCCGATCAGCCCTTCACTGCCCCGGCAAGCATCGTCTCATGAATCTTGTCTCTGAACAGCCAATAAACGAACATAACCGGCAGCATGACGATGACGAGTCCGGCGAACAGGGCCCCCCAGTCGGATGAGTACTGCTGAGCGGTGGCCATGTCCACGATCTGCAAAGGCAATGTGCGTTTCTCATTCGAGTTCAAGAGGACCTTTGCCAAGGGGTACTCATTCCAAAGGCCGATGGCGTTAAAGATTCCTACGACAATGAGCCCCGGTCTGGCTAATGGCAACATGATCTTCGAGAACGTCGTGAAGTGTCCGCACCCATCGATCTGAGCTGCCTCCGCGAGTTCATTTGGCAGGGCCTGAAAGAATCCGGTCAAAACGAAAATTGTGAAGCTTAGGGAGTAAGCGACATATGCCACAACCAAGCCTGTGAGGGTGTCGTACAGGGACAAGCTGTTCAATAGGAAGTACAGCGGGATCACAATGAGGAAGTTGGGAAACATCATGCCGCCGAGAAAAATGCCAAAGAGCGTCCGGCTGCCTCGGAATGGATACTTGGCGAAGATGTAAGCGGCCATCGCGCCAATCGGGATCAACAGTGCAAGCGTGAAAATGGACACCAAGGCTGAATTTTTGAACGCTGGCCCAATCCCTTCACGCTCCCAGGCATTTGCGTAGTTTTGCCATTGCGGATCTTGGGGAAGTCCCCACGGAGAGGCAAAAATCTCTGGATTGCCCTTGAGCGACGTCACCAGCACCCAAATGAGAGGAACGACGATCGTCAGGGCGAACAGTAACAGTCCAATCCACGAAAGCACCCTGTTCACCAGGTTCTTTGCTTGCATCATGTCCGCTTCGCCTCCGGGTCCTTTCGGAAGATAAACATCAGGATGAGCGCCAGAATCATCGCGATTGCGAAGTTGGCGACTGCGACGCTCGTGCCAAATCCGAACTCAGACTCCTTGAAAGCAGATTTGTAGAGGAATGTCAGCAGGGTTTCTGTCGCCCGGTTCGGACCACCCTCGGTCATCACCCAAACCAGGGCGAAGATGTTGAGGACGTTGATAACGATATAAATGGTCGCGATGCGCTTCACGGACCATAGCATTGGCCAGGTGACTTTCCAAAACCGGTGCCAGCCTGAAGAGCCGTCAAGCTGCGCCGCCTCATTGACTTCCTCGGGAATCTGCTTTAACCCCGCCGAAAACAGCATGATGTAAAAGCCCAGCGCATACCAGACAAACGCCACGCCAACGGCGGGAAGAGCTTGAGAGGAGTCCGCCAGTGGCTTGGAGACAGAGCCGATGCCGACTGCACCGGCCGTTTTGGTCAGGAGCCCGTAAGACGGGTTATACATGAATTGCCAAATGATGGCGACCACGACCAAAGAGATGACTTGGGGGAATAAATAAAGTCCACGAAGCGCTTTGACTGCCCTTCCTCCTGACTGCATCCCGTGGGCTAGGAGAACGCTGAGAGCCAGAATCGCGAATCCGCCCACGAAAAGTATCCACAGGTTGTTCTTGACGGAAATCCAAAAGGGTTCGCTCGCGTACAGAGCTTTGAAGTTGTCGATGCCGATGAACTGCTTCTGGGTGGAAACCCCTTTCCAGCGAAAGAGCGACAGGTAGAACGCTTGACCCAATGGCCAGATAACGAAGAGCCCATAGAGCAACACAGCTGGCGAAAGGAACGCTACGATAAACGCTGCTCGCCCTCTAGTCGCCATGACCCAACATTATGCCAAGCTCAGCCTAAAGGTTGCCTAAACCTCAAACATAAAGTTTCTTGCGCCTTGTCCGGAGTTCGAAGATGAAGCTGACACCTGATCAAGTTCTGTCCTTCCACCTGAACGGGTTCTTGTCCGTTCCCTCACCGATCACTAGCGAAACGGAACTGGAATGGCTGCGAGGCATCTACGATCGAATCTTCTCGGAGAAGGCCGGGCGCGAAGCGGGCGACCAGTTCGATCTCGCTGGTTCGGACGAAGAAGGCAAGACGGCAAGTCTCCCTCAGATCTTAAATCCTGCCAAATATGCGCCCGAGTTGCTGGATGGCATGTACTTGCAGTCGTTAAGTGAGGTCGCAAAACAGCTCTTCGGTCCCGAGGCCCAGGCTTCCGTAGCCCACGCAATCTTCAAACCCGCTGGCGTCGGAGCGGCCACGCCCTGGCATCAGGACGAAGCCTATTGGGATCCCCAGAATCAGTATTTCAATGCTTCTATCTGGATGCCGCTTCAAGAGGCAACGATCGAGAACGGATGTCTGTGGTTCGTTCCCGGAAGCCACGAGTGGCCAATCCTTGAACACCAACCCATCGGCGGAGACGTACGCGTTCATGGATTGGAATTGGTCGATACGGGCATTGCAAATGAAGCCGTCCCATGCCCACTCCCGGCAGGTGGCTTTACAATCCACCGGAATCGAACTGCCCACTACGCCGGTCCGAACACTTCGAACGTCGCCCGGCGGGCGCTCATCCTTGGTACGGGAAGGCCGAGTCGATCCTATCCCGGCGTCAGGTCATTCCCATGGAATGAAATGAAACGGACGGCGCGAGACGAACGCGCGAAGAGTGCAGAAGGTTGAATGGCCCGGCGGCAGAATCCTGACGGGAAAAGGCCCCGGGCCCGGCCGCGAAGAACAGCAAATCCCGCGGCAGCTCAAGGGTATGCCAAGTAAACGATCGAGCGTACTGCTCGAATTGCCGGATCAGATTCGAACCGGCAATTATGCTTTGCCGCTCGGAACCTGGCCCCATCTGTAAAACTCGTCAGGGCGCGAAGGCTCCCTTCTCCACCGACCAATCGTTTCCAAAG
>CAMLEL010000328.1 GCA_946478935.1 uncultured Armatimonadota bacterium | reverse complement strand
CCATCTTTTTCGACGGTGATGGTGTTCTTATCGACGAAGGAGGCAAAGCCGTCTGCGTGTCGAATGCCGTTCTTCTTGAAGAGCATCCCAATGCCGCCACTTTGAGTCTTAACGATCTTGTCGCGGCGCTTATTGAACGTTTCCATGTCCATCGTCACATCGCCAACTCCGGAAACGCCCAAGTCCTTCGCGTGCTTGACATGGTTCAAGCGCTCCACCTGAGCGATCATGGCTTTGCTTGGGATGCAGCCGACGTTCAAACACGTGCCGCCAAGGTACTGCTTTTCGACGCAGACCACCTTCGCGCCAAGCTGCGCAGCACGGATCGCCGCGACGTAGCCTCCGGGGCCGGCTCCAATCACTACGAGATCTGCATCGAATTTATCGTTGGCCATGAGTTGTTCTTGTTCCTCGGGTTGAGTGATCCCAGAAATCTCCTTGATCAGAGACTGCAAAGCGTGGGAAGCGGCGACCGCTGGACCGTTGGTCGGAGTGAGGTCGATATTGCCGCTATCGGTCATTTGGGATCAGGTGCGCTTTGAGCGCGTTTTGAGTCTACCAGCCCTGTTTGAACCGATAGGACTTGGGCTACATTGGAGTGGTGACGAGAATTGCTTCGGTCCTTGCTGCTGCCGCCATTTCAGGTCTGGCAATCGCCGAGTTGTGGGATGAACCGCGCCGTGGATCATGGGTTCGAGAAGGGATGCCAAAGGCTGGGGATGTCAATCTGCTTTGGACCCAGATCGTCGTTCGCCCCAACCTTGGGCGAAATGTCTTGCAAGCGGCCAAGTTTCTGCAAGGCGATCTTCAAAAACTTATCGGAACCAAGCCGCCCTTGGGCAGACACTTTCAGGACTTCAGCTCTACCCGAATCCTGGTCGAAGTGAGTCCGGATGGCAGGCGACCCGAGTCCTACCGAGTCCGGACCGATCGACAAGGTCTGGTCATCACTGGAGCCGATGACCGGGGCGCAGCATTTGGCATCTATGAGCTTGCCGAACGGCTAGGTGTCGATCCGCTTTACATTTGGACGGGCATCACGCCAAAGAAGACAAAGTTGATCGTCAAGAAGACGGATTTCTTTCAGCATTCACCCGATGTAAGGTGGCGCGGTCTCTTTCACGACGATGAAGACATCATGCCTCGGCCGTTCAGGCAAGATGGTGCGCCTGACCCAAACGGCACGGTTCCCAGAATCTGGTACGAACGACTCTTTGAAACTGCGCTTCGCCTGCGAATGAACATGGTTGCGCCATGGGTTCGAACCAACCGTAATCTTGAAATTCAGAAGCTCGCCTCTGACTGGGGTTTGGCTTACACAAGCCACCATTACGACATTCTGCTGTCCGATCCTTATCACTTCGGGAAGGGATTAGCAGCAAAGCGGGGGGTTGACCCCAAGTGGGACTGGCTCACAAACCGGGAAGGAATCATCCGCTACTGGCGAGCGGGAGTCGAGGAGAACCGGCTGATCGATGCCATCTATCCCATCGGCCTTCGTGGTACAAACGACTATAGCTATCGCTTCCCAGCAGACTGGTCGCAAGATCGCAAAATCGAGGCCTACAACGAGGCACTTCAGATTCAATCCGATCTTGTCCACCGCATTGTCCCAAGTTGCGCACCCAAGCTGATGCATTTCACGATGTACACCGAGATGCTTCCGTTCTATCAAACAGGCAAGCTACGTGTCCCCGCGGGCACGATCATTGTGTGGCCCGACGACAATGACGGAAGAATGCGCGGCCTGCCTGCTTCAAGCCATAGTGTTCAGCATGGTGTCTATTACCATCTGGCGTACCTCGGCGGAAGCCTGACCAAGCAAGTTCATCAGGTAGTACCGCCCTCGCTCATCGAGAATGAATACCGAAAGATTTTCGGTGCGAAGGCAACCGCTTACCATCTGGTAAACGTGTCCGAACTGCGTGAATATGTGCTTGGCACGCGCCTCATTGGCGATCTGATGTGGGATGGCAAGCGCCTCCTTGCAAGCCCAGACGCTGACCGACGTTTCCTGCGCTATTGGTGTCGGGAGTACTTCGGAAATGAAGCGGCGGTGGCGACCGTAGACGCATACTTCGCATCTCTCAAGCATCCTTTGGATACCAGGGCCGGTGCGATGAAGGTGCTCGGTGCCGTGCCGTCTCTGATCAAAAAGTTTAGCGATCAGCCTTTCGAACCGGCTGCCAAGGATACGCTGCCCATGCTCAATCAGCGCCAGGTCCAATCTTTGAAGCTGCTTCGGATGATCCAGGGAGCAAAGTCTGGCATTCGCGACCCAGAGAAAGCTCGATTCTTCTTCGAGAACATTGAACTCCCGGCAGCGATCGACCGCTTAAACTGTGCCGCTGCCATCAAACTGGTTCAAGCCATGTCCGAACCAGATCGCAAGAGGGCGGAATTGCTCTGTCGGTCAGCCAAATCAGATTTGGATATCCTCGACGGACTTTTGCGACGAGCCGAGCGCCCACCGTTTGAGCGTTGGTATGGTCATACGTGGATCAACGAACGGACAAACGTTTTGGTCAAGCCAAGGAATGAGGTGATCAGACTGCTGGGAACGATACACGGATGAGCCATATCCTTGTCCTTAACCACAGATTTGGAGACTTCAACGACCCTTGCAACTACTTCTTGCGGGAGGTCGCTTCTGTATGGGAAGAGAATGGCCATCGGGTAAGTGTCCAGAATGGTCCAGGTCCCCGAATTGAGGCCGACTTGATCGTGAATCACGTTGACTTGACGGTAGTGCCCGTCGACCATATCTCGATCCTCAGGCAATATCCGAAGTCGATTAACGGCAATGCCATCGATATTTCGAAGCGCACGGTGAGTCGAAATCTGGTCACCAAAGCAGATGGTTACGATGGACCAGTGATCGTGAAGGCAAATCGGAACTGCGCAGGGTTCAAGGAAGCCGAACTTGCCCGTCGTGGGATGCTTGGGCCACAGTTCTTACGCACCATTACCAATTACGAACTGTTTAATCGAGCTTCGGAAGTGCCTGATGCCACTTGGCAGGATCGAGATGTGGTGGTTGAGAAATTCAGGCCAGAGATACGAAGCGGCTTTTACTGCCTGCGAACCTGGGTGTTCTTGGGTGATGCTGAAACGTGCTCATTGTCGTATGCCAACGAGCCGCTGATCAAGCAGCGGTCGGTTCTCCACCGACAACCGATCGACGACGTTCCTGAAGACTTGCGCCATTTACGTGAGGAACTCGGCTTCGATTTCGGGAAGTTCGATTTCGCCATCCATGACGGAGAAACTGTACTGTATGACGCAAATCGAACGCCTTCTTTGGGCAACTTTTCGCGTGCTGACTTCATGCCGAGGATCCGCAAGTATGCCGAAGGTATTCGGTGTTTCCTATGACTTCCTCAGAGGAGTATTGGAGGTCTATCGCAGAGCGTTGGGCCCAGATCGGTCCACCGCTCCGCCCTAGTTCCCAGGACCTTGACGCCTTCCAGGAGTCGATTCGCGAGATCCAGCCAAGATCGGCGCTTATCCTGGG
>CAMLEL010000327.1 GCA_946478935.1 uncultured Armatimonadota bacterium | reverse complement strand
CGTTTCTGGGAGATCCGGGAATTGACCGGGGATCGATCGAAGAATCTGAAACAGGCAGTCTCAATGCTGCACTGGCGATGCTCCCGAAATCCGTCAGCTACTGCATGGAATTCTTTTAGATTCTCCCTCAGACTCTACCATCACTTCCTTCGTCCAAGGGGAAGGTGATTTATGAGAGACGAGCAAAAGCAAGGATCAGATCGGAATGATCACGTGGGAAAGCCCGGCGGTGGCTCTGGGTCAACCACCAGCATTGGTCGCGCCGGCCCCAAGAAACAAAAGGGCGATGCCAGCCAAGGGAATCCGGATCCAGGCGCAAAAGGCTCGCAAGCGGAGCGGGAAGCCCAACGTAAGGGGCAGGATGCACCTGGCGGAGGAAAGCGTCGAAGTGACAAGAAGACTTAGCCTTGGCGTACGTCCAAGGCAGTGCCAATCGGATGGATCGCTCTTGGTGGAATGGTCAACTTGTTCGGATGGTTGAGTTCCACCGAGCATTCGTTCACTTCGTAGCGCTAATCCCCACATCGATGTACTGACCACCGTTGGTCTGTCGACATGCGACGGCAATGATGTTTTTCCCAGTCTTCAGGACACTGTCAGGGATGTTCCTGAAAACGTAATTCTGGGTGTAACCCTCAAGCTTCGCAACTTCGATGCCATTGATGTAGACGGTGGCATCCTCGTCGTGGTGCACTTTCAGCCACAAGTCGCCCTTCACGGCTGTAACTTCGAACTCCCGTCGAAGCCAGATCTGATTTGAAGACCACTCAGTGCCAATGATGGCGCCGGGCGTTCGGGCCGTTCCGAATCCAGAGCGGCCGCTCTTCCATGCCGTCGCGTCATAGTCTGCATTCATCCAGCCGTTACCTGGGGTGGACTCGGTGTATCTCCAAGTCTCCGGCTTTACATCCGCGGTGGGTAGGACATCAACCATTATGATTGGCGGCCCGTAGAGCGTGGAGTTGAGCCGGTTGAGCTTGTCGAGCGGCATTTTGACAATGGCCCGATCGTATGTCATTAGACCGTTCACTTCGACCTCGACATCGGTCGTTTGGGTGTAGATCGCCGCGCTGAGTCCCTTGGATTTGAGAAGTCGAAGGTTCTCAATCAGGTCGCCATAGCGGGAAAGCAACTCATCCTTCGTGGTGTACGTGCGGTAGCCCCAATTGTCCTTTGCCTGCCAGGTGTGTCCCTCCAACGGCAGGCCCAGGCCGCCGAATTCTCCAAGCACGATCGCTCGCCCGGACTCTTGGGGAGGAGCCGCGGGGCCCGGATAGACATGGATATCCATAATGTCGCCGGTCGGAACGAAGTTGCCGCCACTTGCGGAATTCACGAGCCGCGTGGGATCGAGCCGCTTGGTCCATTCCGTAACACGCTGAGTGTCGAACTGGCCCCAAGCTTCATTAAATGGAACCCACACGACGACGGATGGAAATGGGCGACATGCTTCCATAATGTTCAGCCATTCAGCTTCCCACCGTTCTTTGCTGTCGGCTGGTCGGGGTCCGTCAGGCTTTTCGTTCTTGACCCGATAGTTGGTGTTCCAGCCTGGACCGTACTTCAGGTTGCTTGGCATATCCTGCCAGACCAATAACCCGAGTTCGTCACAGTGGCGATAGAAGCGTGCCGGCTCGACCTTGACATGCTTCCGAACCGTGTTGAAACCGGCCCTCTTGGTCACTTCCAGGTCGTAGCGCAAAGCATCGTCGGATGGGGGCGTATAGAGCCCATCGGGCCACCAACCCTGATCCAAGGGACCGAACATAAAGATCGGCTCGCCATTCAGGTAAGTCCGAAGACCGAACTTGTCTTTCTTGAGCGTGATCTCGCGAATGCCGAAGTAGCTCATCACGGAGTCGTGCAGCTCGCCATTCTTTAGGTACTCGACCCTCAAGTCATACAGAGTCGGCGAAGATGGAGACCAGAGCCGAGGTTTCGGCACGGTCAGTTTTAGCGGTTGTCCGGCTGGACCCGAGGCGCTGGCGACTTCCGCGCCATCCAGAAAAGCCGTTGCGCGGAGCTGAAATGTGGATGGAGTCGTCTCACCACTCATCTCGGCGTGAACGAGAACCTCTCCGTTAGTTTTGGTAGTTGTATAAACCTGCTCGATAGACTCTTGGCCAGTTGGCTCCAGCCAGACCGTCTGCCAGATCCCCGTTACTGCCGTGTACCAAATACCTTCTGGCTTGAAGGTTTGCTTGCCGTAAGGTTGATCTCCATCGGTTGTGGGGTCCCACACTCGCAGGACGATCTCGTTTTCTCGCTTCAGCAATGAAGGATGCAGCACGAACGAGAAAGGATCGTAGCCTCCAGAGTGTTTGCCCAGCAGAGTGCCGTTGAGGTAGACATCGCACTGCCAATCGACCGCGCCAAAGTTTAGCTTGATCTTCTTTCCTGCCCAATTCCCGGGATGGGTAAAGGTGCGTCGATACCACAGAGCCTGATCGGCATAGACCTGCTTTTGAACGCCGCTCAGATGAGACTGGATAGGGTATGGGACTCGAATGTCGCCTTGACGTCCGGGGTATGTGGCCGCTTCCTTGGGCGCGATCGCATACTCCCATGTTCCATTCAAGTTGAGCCAATCATTGCGGACCAGCTGGGGACGCGGATACTCCGTCCATGCCCTCCCTTCGATCGCGTCTTTGGACCACCGGGTCGTCATAAACTTTTCAATGTTTTGGGGTCGGCTCTGGTCCATTATTGAGATACTTGCGAGGAGAGTCAAAAGCATAGTCTTGTTCAGATGCTAGGTTAGCACTCCGATGGTGAGGATCGCACAGGCGAACGTGCGCTGCTCGCCCGTCATCACGACAAGGCAAATATCCTCGCTGCGCGTGATCTCGTAGAATTCTGAGCGAGTTCTCAGTTGAAGGTCGAGCTTGGTCAGGGCTCTGATCTCCGGGAAAATCGAAGGTTCGTCGCCTTTGCCTGGAGTCATGACTTCGACTGTTTCAATAGCAATGGATTCCAATAGCGTCTCCAAGACGTCCGTGACGGACAGCTTTCCCGGCGCCAGGTTCAAAAACACCAGCGATGCATTCGGCCCGGAGTGCGTGGCGACCGGATAATTGGAGTCCGTAATCAAAACCTTGGAGCCGTGGCCGGCGGACGCCAGGGCTTGCAGGATTTCGGGCTGAAGCAAGTTGCCTCGAAGCATGGGTGAAGGCTACCACTGGCTGAACCAAAACCATTTGTCGCGAATGCACGTCTGTTAAGAAAACCTGAGAACTCTCGATCAGTTCACGGTACTTGACTTATAACTGGAAAAGGTAGAGCAATCCATGATCGGCTTTTCATTGACAGCCGCGATATTGGTGATCGGTGCCGGGGAAGAGAACCCCGCATGGGCGCTTGAATGCGAGGGCCCCACCGAGTTGCTGATCCGGGAAATGCGAGAACCGCCGAAATTGGATTACCCAATTCCAGGGTCGCCAGGTTTCGCCTCAAACTCCAAGCGTCCCTGGGTCACCGTCAGTTTGGCGCCCGACATCGTCTCTTTTGAGGAAGCCGGAT
>CAMLEL010000326.1 GCA_946478935.1 uncultured Armatimonadota bacterium | reverse complement strand
ATCGATCAATGCATCCGCGTCTTTCCGGGAAGGAGCTCTGGCCGTGAGACGAAGATGAACCTCAGCAGGGTGGGCATAAGGTGCGACCGTCGGGTTGTCACCTTTCAAGACGCACTCGATTTGCTCCTCAACCCAACTCTCTCCCAACCCACAAACCCGCAGAATCCTTGAATGAATCACTTGGTCGGTCTGGACTGATTCCAGATAGCTACGAACCGGTCCCTCGGCCATCGGCACGAATTCGTTTCGCGGGCCGGGAAGCGCAATCGCGACCTTCCCATCTTTTTCTAAGATTAGCCCTGGCGCGGTGCCGTTCGGATTATCGAGGAAACGACCACCAATCGGCTTCATTGCTTGTCGGGCGTTCGAAGCAACCCACTGAAGGCGACGCTTTTCGAAGATTTCCCTGAGGTGAGCTTCATAGGCAACGTCCACCTCCATCTCAGCGCCTAATGCAGATGACAGGCCCTCGCGGGTGATATCGTCCTGGGTTGGACCAAGCCCTCCAATCGTAATCACGATGTCCGCACGATCGAACGCCTGTCTTAGAGAGTCGGTCAATCTTTGCAGGTTGTCTCCAACGGTTTGCCGACGCAGGCAGGCGATTCCGCAATCGGCCAGGATCCGCGCCATATGCGGCGCATGAGTATCCAGAATCTCGCCAAGCAGCATCTCGGTGCCGACCGAGACGATTTCAGCAGTCATCAAAGCCTACTGATCTCCGCAGCAAGTGCAATTGCTACAGCACCGGCAAACGTCTCCACAGCAATTTTGATTGGGCTTGCCATGGGTAACCCCGGGCATCCGGTTGACGGTCTCGCCTTTGAAGGAAATGACCCCAGGGGCTCTCTCCATTCGAACCAGAACCCATGGGCTGACCTGCACCTGAGGGTAGTTCACACCCCTCAACGGCAACTGCTCCTGGAAAAGCACCTGAATACTGCCCGCTTGAGTTCGTGTGATCGAACGGACGATGACTTCATGCCCCATATTCGGACGAGGACCCAAGTTGATTGCAATCAGTTTTTCACGTGCCCAATCGATGCCCCCCGTCGGCATCTTGCCGGCAATGATGCCGTTTGTGCGTTCCCAATAGGTTTGAAACTGACCCTCGGTTTCGAAAACATGAGTCAACGTGCCTTTGGCGTTTGAAAGTGCGCCTTGTCGGTAGGTCCGCCAGTTAATCTGGTCTTGTCGGCCAAATTGCGAATGGCTGGCAGCAAATGAGCATAACAACACGGCAGCGATAGCCGTCTTGAACAAGAAGGACGACGGATTCATGTCCTATATTGACGCACGGAATGGCGCACGGTATCGGTCTTGGACCGGCAATCCTTCCAGGGTTCGCCGCCGGGGTCGAGAATGCCATCATGGAAAGATGCGCCGCCCTGGCCGCAAACGTGCGGCATACCATCCCACCGAGCGCCTCGAACTAGTCGAGGGGATGCGCGGGGTTGCAGCCCTCTATGTCGTGCTATCGCACTTCGTCAATATCGTTGATCCAAGGTTCCTGGAAGGCAAGAGCACGGCACCCGGATGGCTCCAGACTTTGATGGCGCCTTTTACTCATGGGCATCTGGCCGTGGCCGCTTTCATCGTGCTTTCTGGGTTTTGTCTACAGCTTTCGCTGTTCAATGGCAAGGATGGGCGGATTCATGACCTCAAACGCTTTTTTCAGCGGCGAGCGTGGCGCATCTTGCCGGCGTATTACGCTTGCTTGGCCATTTCCGTCGCAGTTTGCGTGTGGGTGACCCAATACCAGACGACACTGCCGTTTACTCAGTACGTGCCGGTAACTCGTGAAAACCTGTTGGCTCACATCCTGCTCATCCACAACTTCTCACCGGCCTGGATGTACAAGATCAACGGGGTCCTTTGGAGCATTGCTATCGAGGCGCAGCTTTACCTTTTGTTTCCACTTCTGGTTGGGCTGCTCGCCAAGTTCGGTCGAGTGGGGTTGGTGACGATCGGCTCGTTTGCGGCGATCCTTGTGATCACCTTGATGCCGGTGTCCGCCAAGCTCTACCTTTGGTATTTGCCCTTGTTTTGCCTGGGGATGGCGGCGGCCCATTTTGCTTACCGGCCCAATCTGAGGGTCGGAATCCAGCCGCGACTCGCCTCGGTGCTCTTCTGGCTCTTTGTGGCTGGAGTCGGTTTCACCGCCGGAATGAAGTCCATCATTCCGAGCGACCTCTTTGTAGGTTTGGCAGTCTCATGCCTCATCTATCTCGGCGCCGTTGCTCCGTGGCTTAGGCTTCCCGGATTCTTCGGATGGAAGCCACTTTTCAAGCTTGGAGCCTTTTCCTATAGCCTCTATCTGCTTCATCACCCAATTCTCCAAACACTCTTCGTTTATCGGCCTGCGTGGGCCAAGGGAGATGCGTTGGAGATGGCTTTTTGCCTGGCGATCGCACTGCCGGTTGTGTTGATCGCAAGCTGGGCATTCAGCCTGCTGTTTGAGAAGCCATTCTTATCGAAGAAGGCAGGCAATCGGCAGACCGACCGGATCGACACGTTCACGCCCGGTCAGCTCCCGCTTAAAACGATGGGCGCCAGCCCAACCTATGCCGCCGTGATGATGGAGTCGACTGAACCTAGTCCGTCAAGAATTTGACTTTGATCGCCGCGACCTGACGCTGCGTCTTTAGGACGACATAAGGGGTCGTCAGCGCTTGGGCTACCAGTTCATCGGCCTTTGGCTTGGTGATGCGCGCCTCGACAACCAAGCGTTGAATATCGATGTTGGCAATCCGCTTGACGTCAACTCCAAATCCGCTGGATCGTTGCAGGCCCCCAAAAACGATAATCACCTGATCGGCATTCCAATCGACTTGCTTGATGAGACGGCGCATCCGCTCATCGCCGCGATCCTTGACGTACTCTTCAAAAGCGCGTTCTGTGCGGAAGACCTTAATGCCCTGCTCTTCCTCTCCTGAGTTGGCTCCGCGGTCGACCACCTGGAAAGGCACGTCCGGTCGGCCCTGGGCAAACGCCATCACGGCGACCGCCACAACGAGCAAGATAAAGATGCTTTTCATTCCAACCACCAACCTCTACGACGTGCAACCCGCAAATTCGTTGCCAAAAACTAGTGAGAAGGACCTATTGCATCGATTGGTGGACCCTGACCCACTTCTTTGAACCAATATCCGACCGGGCGCCATTCTCCATGTTTGAATCCCATGCAGGGAAAGTTTGCGGCTTGGACCATCCCCATCGACTCATGCAGCCGCACGCTTGCAGCGTTCGGCAGTGTGATCCCGGCCACGATGATTCGGTAGCCCATCGACTCCAGTCTGGGAAAGAGCGCTTCATACAGCTCTCGACCGATCCCTTGGCCCTGATGGTCCGGATGAACGTATACCCCGACCTCGACGGTCCAGCGGTAGGCCTCTCGCGACTTCCAAGGTGCTGCCCGCGCGAATCCGGCCAAAATGCCTCCCCGATCTTTGACCAGCCACGGATACCGATTGGCTGCGTTCAGAAAATCAGACTCGGTTTGGCCAAGTGAGAGAAAGCCTTCACCGAAGTG
>CAMLEL010000325.1 GCA_946478935.1 uncultured Armatimonadota bacterium | reverse complement strand
CACTCCGTATACCAGGGACTCAGCGAAGAACAACATTGCAATGTGATTGGGAGCCAACCCAATCGAGCTGAAAATGGAGATTTCCTTCGTGCGTTCGTACACGCTGGCGACCATTGTGTTCAATACGAAGACGGCGGCTATGAACAGTTGCACCAATACAAGGCCGAGGCCCGTCCCCTTGGAAGCTTGCAGAATGCTGAATTGGCGCACCTCCAACCCATTCGAAGTCTGGACCGAACCATACAGATTCAGGCGAAGTCGCGGCATGAGTTCCTTCAAGGAAGCCTGTGTCTGATCCGCATCTTGGAAAGCGACGGCGATGCTGCGAATGTCCGCGCCGCCCGCGAGCGCGATTTCCGAAGGAACCAGGAAGCATGCGCTCGGGTCGAGGCGCAGGAAGCTGCGGAATGCCTGATTACCAGTCCCTGTATCCGCTTGGAATTGCCGCGTGAGTGAAAAGTCGGGTGCCAGGATGCCGTCTCCGTCCAAGTCGTTAATGCCTCGGATAAAGCCTGGATCGAGGATGCCGATAACCCGGAATTCATTCCCGCCAAACTCGACTTGAGCCTTGCCAACGTCCGAAACATCCACTTTGAGCGCATCGGCCAAGGGTTTGGGCAGGATCATCACGCGTCCATCTCCCTGCCGAAACCATCGTCCGCCAGGTAGTAGCCCTTCTTGCGGGCGGGTGACCTGTGCTTCACCCGGGTCAAATCCCACCATCGCGCGGACCTCAGCCACCCTCGCGCCTCGCCGCAAGCTCAGCACTCCCGTGTCCCCGATATCAGCGCCGTAGTACATTGCCCGCCGAACCACGACTCCCTTATCGTCAAATTCATTGGCCAACTGGCGATACGTGGCGCTTTGCAGGGGTTCCATGCCCGCATTTCGAACCAAGAGGCCGGGATACCGCGCAACATTGTCCGATGGCAGCTCATTGATCTGCAGATCGGGCACGATACTGGTGAAGCTCAGCACGATGAACGTCATCACGACCAAGGTGGCCGTGGTCAAGAAAGTACGGGCCTTGCGCCGCCGCATGTTCGAGACGCCCAGGCTGAATGCGGCCATGGCCACGCTTCCACGCCGAATATCGACTTCGTGGACGCCGCTCTCCAATTGCTTAAGGGCCTTCAGCGAGTTTTCAAACTTCCCCAGAATGAAGAAGATGACGATTAAGCTCAGCGTGCCCATGACAAACGCCACGAAGATCATCATCGGGTTCTTGACGATCTCAAAAGCAGGGTGAACCAACCGCAAGAGGATGAACGAGAAGATAAAGATGGCAATTGCCACGCCGAGCTGCTTGGTGAGCGATCGATGGGCAAAGAAGAGTCGCTCGATGAAGTAGCTAAAAGGCACGATTAGGAAAAGGTAGAAGATGACGCCATTGACCACGTCGCCGGAGGTCTTTGCCACCACGGGATGGGCGCGCAACGCGTATCCCCAAGCGGCCCGGCTGTGTTTTTCAAAATCACTCCACTTGAGATTTGCTTGGGCTTCCTCCGCGAGTTTGATCTCTTCCTTGGCCTTATTCTGCAGATCGGCGATTCCCGGGCTGATGATCCGATACTTGGCAAATTCGGACATCCGAGCCTGATTGATCGCGACAATATCCTTGGCTGCGTTAAGAGCGGTGTCCGGAAACCGCCCACTGTCAGCAATATGCGCACGATCGGATCCGGTGTCGCCGCCGGGCACGTAGTAGCCCTTTCCGGCTTCATCGGATGGAGTCGAGTTGGTCAAGATCATTCGGTACTCGCCCATACCGGAGCCGAACAGCGCCTTGAAAGTGGTACCCGGAGGCATGAAAAGGCAAGCCGTGTCGTCGATCTCACTGCTGAGCCGAGTGTCTTCAATCGGCGCATAGAACCCAAAAAACTGGGGATCGCCATTGGTCTTGGCATCCAAGATCATGCCGCCCATGAATGTCCTCAGGTCTTGGGGATCGACAAGGGAATAGAAGTCAACCGCGCGGCATTTGAATACGACGATTGGGGCCGTGCGCTGGGTGGTCTTGAGTTGGAACTCGGTCGGATAAGCCTCGGCGCCCATGATGCCGTAATCCACCGCGTGATCGATGTCACCTGACTCTGGGTCGAGCCGAAATGCCGCGACGGAAGTCTCAAATCGATCTTCCACCCTGCTGTAGGCATTGCTCAAGGGCAAGCCCACAAAGCGGTACTTGGCTTCGGGACCCTGAACTCGTTGCACGATGGAACCTCGGACACCCATCAAAGTCTTCTGCCAACTGATCGAGACGGCGAGCGCATCGGTCACACGTACATCGGGCACGAAGTTCTTCGACGGATCATAAACGGCAACGTAGCCGTCCACGGTGCAGAATCCGCCGGTGAGCCGCATTTCTGAGGGCTCCTTCACATCTAGGGGGACTCGATATTCAGAATCGACGCTCTTCGCGCTTGTATCGTGGAAAGCGTGGGAAAGGAGAGCGTTCAGGGACTTTGTTTGAAGCTCCACATTCGCAAGGTCGACATGGTCCAAGGTGTCAAAGGGTGTGTCAAATCGATCTCTGGCGTCCTCGATCGTGGCAAACGTGATGGCGTTGTAACCACCCAGTAGCATTGGTTCGCAATCAAATGCGAACCGCCCTGGAATATTGTTCTTCCAGGTGCGATTGTCGGATTGGTTGATGGCGTCGGTGAGAACCATCCGGCCATTGGAAACATGGAGGATTGGGGCGATATTGTTTGCGTGGTTACGCAGCAATCGACTGAAGTTTTTGACTGGATCGCGCACCTCGTCGCGGTACTCGTAATACCAACCTCGGCCATAGGCGCCGAGCGTCGAACTGCCGGAAGAGAGATCCAATGTTGCCGCCAGCAAATAGGGCGTTCGATCTCCCTTCAGTCGACGATCCACAAACTCCCTTGCACCCTGCAAACCGAGTGCATGGGCGCCCGAAAGCATGAAAGTGGCGGGTCGGCTGCCGGGTCGACGTGACCAAATCCGCGCTGTTTCCAGCAGGACGGCGATCGATGTGGAACTATCTGCTCCCGGCGCCAAGCTGGGCACCACACTTGCGGCATCTGAGTTCGCCGAGATTAAAAGACGCTCACCCTTGACCGCCGGATCGGACCCATCCAAATCGGCCATGAGGTTCTGGCTCTTGCGAGTGACCCACTCTTGCCGGCACTTGAGGGTCGCCTTCTCGTTGCGAAAGGCTGCATCCAATACGGGCCCAGCCCGATCGATTGGCAAATAGAACCTTGGGAAGCTAAGGGGAACGCTGCCAAACTTCAGTTCTGCTTCTGAACGTACCGATTGGGTGGGTTCCAGAAAGACAACAGCTGATGCACCGAGGCGTGCAACATTGCGCCAACGTGCCCCGGAATTGAACTCCATCAAGACGATAGCGCCCGAGATCTCTTTTCCATCGAGGTCTTCGAGCGTGCCGAACGCCATCAGCGAGCCGCGGCGCGTGCGCGTCTCGCGCAGCGCGGTGACGAGTCCGCCCGCGCGCACGTCGCGACCCTCGCGCCCGGACGTCGCGCCCGAACGCGTGTCGGCGAA
>CAMLEL010000324.1 GCA_946478935.1 uncultured Armatimonadota bacterium | reverse complement strand
CATTGGCAATACACCTATGACCTCGGTGATCGGTGGCCGCGGCAGCAGACTTTTGAGTCGTTCAGTCTGCATTTGGAATACCGTAAAGAAGTCGCTCCGGCACGGACTTTTGCGCTAGCCGAAGAAATACCCATGGTTCTGGAGATGGGATTGGCAAAGGGACTTGATCAAGAGACTGCACTGATCCTGGGGATTGAAGGCTACAAGAATGAACCCCGATTCGAAGATGAGCCGGCTCGACACAAGCTGCTCGATCTGGCCGGAGACCTGTATTTGGCGGGGATTCCGCTGAGGTTTCTCAATGTCTCCGCCGAGCGGAGCGGTCATAGCTCAAACGTGAAAGCAGCGGCGCTGCTTCGTCAGTCGATCGGCACCTTGGCTTAGGGCTTGCGGTAGGTTTCGCGGTCCGCCTCCCGGATTTCGAGGGTGATCGCGACCTCGTTCGCCGACAAAGACATCGTAAAGTGCGACTTCAATTCTGCGTACATGCCGTCGGCAATCTTGGTGCGGAGCGCGAGATCGCGGCCGCTCATGAGCATCACGGTGCAGTGGGCAAAGCCGGGCGGCGCTCCCTCTCCCATCGCCCAGTTCGATCGCAGCAAATGGTACGCCTTCACCGATTCGGAGGCAATCGTATCGAACGTGCACAACGTCCTAACCAGTGCTTCCAGGATGTCCGGAATATTGGCGTTCTCGGGCAGATCGGCGGTGGTTTCCAGGTGGATATGCGGCATCGACTTCTCCATTGTTGCCTACGAACTCATATCCAGGCAACGTTACCAGGTGGGCTTCTTACCAGGTTGTGGAATCTCCGAAGCGGGTTAATCCCAGCGAGGATACAGATGAAGATGGGTTTGAAAGCGCCAGTGGCTCTGGCACTCACAATGGGGGCGGCTTACGCCGCGGCCAGCATTACGGCACTGACGGCGATTCCCATCGCCGACATATTGGGCCACCGTGAAGTGGTCGTCGGCTACTTGGCGTTCGGAAATGAAAATCGAGTGGACAAGAAGATCTACCACTACGGTTACACGACTGTGGGAATCGGCGACTTTGCCGAAGTGGCTTACGCGGACGACTTCGAGAAGGGCCAAACCACGCACTTCAAAGTGAAGCTCCTGGAAGGCGACAATTACATGCTGAGCGCAGGAGCGATGAACTACGAAGGAAAGGGCATCATGGCCGATTACTTCGTTGCGGGACGGTACGACTATCAGAACGTCCGATTCCACTTCGGCTACTTGAAGAACGACGAGCACCGAGGATTCTTCGGACTGGACTTCCCACTGTTCGGCGATTGGACCGGAATGCTCGAGTGGACGACCGGGCCCGAGGCTTACGGCTGGGCATCTTTGAACATCCCCGTGCGGCAGCTTCCGGGGTTCAACCTGTGGCTAGGCGCTGGCATCCCGTCTGATCGAGATGCTCAGGGTCTTCAATACACCGTCGGATTCTGGTACGGCTTCAAGCTGTAGCCAATACTTCAGTCGCAGGGGTGACCATTGGTCACCCCTGCTTTACTTTGGACGGACCTGAGATCCCCAATCGGGTCGGACGATATCGCCAGAGGCGTACTCACGAACCGAGCCGCGGATGGCGGTATGAGCGCGTCCCAAGACGATCTGGTAGCGTTGGCCGTCCTTCTCGGCGACCAACGTCTGGCTGACTCTTCGACCGAGTCGGCCAGCAAAAAACTCATGACGCTCGACTTCGATCACTCGATACTCTCCGTCAGCGGGCAGCAGCAGCGCGCCGGTCATCGCAGGTAGCAACATAAACATGGCGTCCTGATCGTACGGCATCGAAATCGCCCAACCCAAGGAATCGCCGATAAACCCATACATTTGCGGATAAGGACTGGGTACTTCGCGGCGAAAGGCGACCGGGCGGTACCCTATTAATCGCAAAACTAGGAGCAATCAAACTCAAATATGGAAACCACATTAGTCTTAATCAAGCCTGGCGGAGTCCAGCGCAACATGATCGGCGAGATCACGAAACGGATCGAGGCGCGCGGTCTCAAAGTCGTCGGACTCAAACTCATCAGCGCAGAACGATCCACGGTCGAAGAGCACTACGGCGAGCATCGCGGCAAGGGATTCTTTGAGGATGTGGTGAGCTACTTGAGTTCCGGTCCGATTGTAGCGATGGCTATTCAGGGAACCAATGCCGTCAAGGCGATTCGAACGATGATGGGCGCCACCAACCCGCTGGAAGCCGTCCCCGGCACCATTCGCGGCGACTTCGCGCTCACAATCGATGACAATTTGACTCATTCGAGCAGTGACAGCGATGCCGCAGAGCGCGAATTACAGCTCTGGTTTCCAGAAGGGACCCAGGCTTAGTCGTTCCCTTTTTCCTCGGATGCGGCTGTCGCCGCATCCCCATTTCACTTTCCGGTCATCCGCATTCACCATCCGGCGTTGAAGACGTGCGCTCGCGGGTAACTTTTCAAAATGAGGCGCTGGCTCTGCATGGTATGGATTTGCCTGAGCCTTGTCGCCTGCGCACCGAAGGACGATGGCGGTGCAGTCCTGAGGGTTTCCAATTGGGGCGGAGCTGGCGAAGACAGCGACTACGATCGTCAGGTTCAGGGCCTCTACCGGCAGTTTGGGAAGGAAAACGGGGTCGAGGTCCGGATCGAGGGAATCCCCGGCGAGTACGTTCAAAAGATGGTGTTGAATCACGTCGCCGGGACGATGCCGGACGTGATGGTCCTGGATGCCTCCAGCGCCGCGATTTTCATCAACAACGGAGTCCTACAGGATTTGACGCCATTCATCGAGTCCGATTCAAGTTTTCGACTCGATGACTACTATCCCAATGTCGTGGATATTGCCCGGCGGGCGGACAAGGTTCACGCCATCCCGGGTGACTTCACGCCGATGGTGATGTACTACAACAAGGACCTGTTTGACAAAGCAGGAGTGCCCTATCCCACAGCTGATTGGACCTTTGATCAGTTCCTCGAAGTCGCGAAGAAACTGACGATTCGCGGCCCGTCCGGAAAAGTTTCGCAGTACGGGTTTTCTTTTTCCACGTGGATGCCGGGCTGGATCATGTGGCTCTGGAACAACGGCGGGGATGTTTTGACTCCTGATGGGAAGAAAGCCACGGGCGTTTTCGACAGTAAGGAGAATGTGGAAACGGTGTCATTTCTGCGCGACCTGATCAACAAACACCGGGTCTCGCCAGCGCTCAGCGAGGTCGCGTCGATGGGCGTTGACCTTTTTGCCAATGGCCAGGCGGCGATGGTGGTGAACGGGCATTGGGCGCTGATCGGCTACAAGAACGCGCCAAAGGACGCACAGGGCAAGCCCAAGATCGACTGGCGGCGGCTCGGTGTGGTCGCGCTCCCCCACAATACGCCGCGATCGCATACGGTGATGTATGAGGCTGGGTTCGCAATTCCGGCAAAGGCAAAGAATCCGAAGCTGGCATGGGAATACGTGAAGTTCTGGAGCAGCGAGCGTGTGCAAAGCGTTTACAACGCGTCTGGCATCGCCGTGTGCGCCCGAATAGATGTCAGTCAGGCTCGTGCTGTCGAT
>CAMLEL010000323.1 GCA_946478935.1 uncultured Armatimonadota bacterium | reverse complement strand
AAACACCGAGCCTCATTAAATCATTGAGATGGGGCCTGTCGTATACCATCGAACCGGGGAGCAAGCCAGCAGCGTGGATCGCTACGAGGTCGAGCACATAATCGCCAATGCGGGTGCCGACTCGCGGCTCGTTATCTCTCGCCGAGAAGACACCATACGGCAGGTTCTGAATCGGGAAATGCGATTCCTCAGCAACTTCAACCCAAGATTTCATTAGCTGACGGACACCCGCATCGCATGGCCCATTTGAGCCAAATCGGCCAGCGGCTCATTAACGGAGCACGACCCGTAGCCGATAACAAAGTCGCGCGCCGCTCGCAATTGTTTAAGCGACAAGTGCCAGTTTCCGACAGAAATTCTCGACTCAAGACATCGGAAACAACTCGTATCGGTCGCGCTAAGAATCGAGATTAGATCTGCCCGGCTCGCATCGAATGTGCGCGCAACCGCGGCTGCTACAAGGACGTTCATGAACCCATGCACTTGTGTCCCGGCTCTCTCATCGACGGTTCTAATCGGGTGATGCAAACCCGCTGTAGCTTTGAACGGAACTTTCGCGGACGCGCATGCAGAGATGAATAATGCCAATTGGTCGACCGTTGGCACCGCCTCCTTGGAGGGGCCGCCACACCTAATTTTTGCGCGGCAGCGCCTACTCTTCGCGATTGCTTCTATGGCGCGCGGAATTTCACTTTCCCAGTTTTCAGTCATGGGAATTTCAAGATAAAGCTCGGTCTCGTCTTCAAGCGCACGCACAATGCGCAAAATCAAGAACGATAGGTCGGCCGAGTCCAAGGCACTAACGGGCAAGCGCGTTTCAAAGGCATCGAAAAATACGTTCACGGCCCTTCTCGCTGCCTTGATATCGATAAGCGCGTTACTTAGAAATTCGGCATTGTCTTCGCTTTTGCGGCCTGTAGCACATAGGCCGAACCGGGCATCGTAATTCTGCCACTTTAGCGCGGCCTCCAATTCACTCACCTTACTTGCGGGGCAAATAAATCGATCAACGATCCAAGCTTCTTTGCCCTGCTTGTATCGAACATAGCTACGTAACGCCTCGTTTAAAGGCAGCTCAGCGGGCGGGTACATGCCGGCGTAATCGATCACGCCGCCAAGAAGAATTTGTAGCGACTCGACCATTTAGGCCAGTGCCCCCATCGGGTCCCACGGAGGAAGCATAACGGGCTTCGACTTTAGAGCCTTACGCTGAGCGTCAGTCAAGTAAGACGTATCGACAGCAACCTCATAAACATATTCGTCAAACCATTCGTCGGTCATCGTTAGATATCCTTTGCCTTCGCCATTTTCTCCCCAACTATTTTCTACTCGCCACTTTCTCGGACGGCCTCGCTGATCGAGGTCCACTCCGCAAAGCACCATCGCGTGCGTCATACGGCTGTCGCAATAATCTAAGCGAGTCGGCTTGTCCATCCCAATGGCCGTACCATAAATGCTCTCATAGTCATAAAGATGCGCATCCAAGGCCCCCACTTCACCATCCAACATCTTGCCAACGTCGCACCCAAACCAGACCGCCTTTCCATCCTTGATCATGGCAATCGCCGCCCGCTTCAATTCGGATACATGCACGTTGAGATACCTAACAATATCGCCTTCCACGACGTTGCCCAGATATTGCACTGTGTAGAGAGTATCGAACGACTTGGTTTTTTGAGGGCAATGAATCAGGCAAATATGATCTTCGAGCACCTTGCCCACGAATTTCTCCAAGAACGAGTGCGGCGTCATGGTTCCTTCACGATGAAAATCCCCGCCCTTGTTGCGCCATTGCCACTCGAATTCTTCAGGCGGTTCGCCAAGGTGGATGCTCAGCATTCGATAAACCTCATTTAGCATCGCTTTCTTCTTTTTTCGGAGGCCATCGATATCCGTCTTCCTTGACAACTCCCGCAGCTTTGCGGCGTCCGCGCGCAACTTGCGGGTTATAACCGAATTCATGAGCCCTGTGCTGCCGCTGCTCTGCGTTTCGGGCATGAGCTCCTTGGGAACCACACCATACTTCCGAACCAAATTGACGAACATGTCCCATTGACCGCCGTCTTGTATCGGGTCAGCTAAAAGAAAGTCCAATAGCCGGCTTCCGATTGGCTCGGACAGCGTCGCCATCACATTCTCATAAAAATAATTCGCCTTCTCCAATTTATCCCAGAACATCAAATAGTTTTGGGAGAATTCGAAGTCTTTGTCCACGTCCAATCGTTGAACCGCAGCCATCCGCAATGTGTTAAGCCCGGCAAATAGCCAACACCTGCCGCTCGACTTTTGCGAAGTGATTTTCGCCGTGTCGACGCTGTGCGAACAAACCTGACGTGCAGCAACGACGGAAGCCCTGCGCATCGCCACAGCGTGGACGCTCGTTTTTGTGACGGCGTTCAACGATACGAGATTCTGAGGGTCGCCGGTAAAGTCGCGGCGAAACCCTTCGATAGTAGAAAGGCTCAGGTCGGCCGAACCGGTCCCCTTGCCATTCCGGTATGCCGCAGACTTGGTGCTGACGCGCTTGCCGATTTTGGAAGCCATAGGATGCTTGGAGTTTACCGAAGCCGCACCTACTCCTTCGTTACGGTGACACGGATTCCTATCGTCGCGATGACCTGGGCCGCCTCCTTGCACTCTGCCTGAGCTCCATGGTGCACGACGCTCCTGCCCAAGTGGTGAACTTCCCAAGTTTCCATATGCGCCTCCTCAAGGCCGCATCTCGTGGCGCGCATCAAAACCGAGACGACCTCGTCCCAAGTGTTGTAGTCGTTGTCGTAGACGGTTACCACCCATCCACCGTCTCCCCCAAGACCGGTGTCGTCTGTCAGTTCCGGGTCGACCGTTGGAAGCGTCCCGTAAACGGTTGGCGTCAGTTCTCCCATTCCTTGCGAACTTCTGTGCGCACGCCTATGCTGGAAATCATCGAGGCAACCCTAAGGCATTCGGCCTCAGAGGCAAAGTGGACCGATGCTTGTCCGTACGTGTGCGCTTCCCACGTCTCGATTCTCGCTTCCTCAAACGTGCAAGCCGTTGCGATCATCAAGATCTCGATCACGTCCTCGAACGAGTTAGAGTCGTTGTTGAAAATAATGGTGGCGTAGCGCCCTCCGCCGTCGGCTTTTTGTTGGCTCTCAGTCGGTTCGGTCTTGGTCCCCGGCACGTCTTGCTCCTCCCATTAAGGATAACGCAATTGCCGTCGCGCCGCCAAGTACTGCAAGCAGCATGCCGAAACGGTAGCTCTGCGGCCGGTACATTGCGACAACGGTTTTCTCGTTGAAATCGTAGCTGACAGAACTCAATTCCCAGCCGTCGGCATCGGGCGAATCGAGCCACTCTCTCGACTGAACACGGAAGTCCCCTTCCCAGCGCAGTTTCTTATGGTTATAGGATTCATGGAACAGAAACGGTTGGTCGGTTTCGCCCTCTAACTTGTAGAGTCGCCAATTCTCGCCTTCATAAATCACCGGCAAATCGTAAGTGAATTCGGTGGATGCCATCACCGCGTCCGCGCCGAGTCGCCGTAGTTTCATTAAATCGGCAGTGGGTTTTACGAACATCAT
>CAMLEL010000322.1 GCA_946478935.1 uncultured Armatimonadota bacterium | reverse complement strand
TGATCAGGCGCTGGAAACGGAGTTGAACGAGAACCCGGCTTTAGAGCGACTCCACGAAGAACTGGATCCTATTCACCACGAAACAATCCTGGAAAGCGTGGCTCCGCACGAATTGAAGCCGAGCAGCGACAACTATGAATTCCACCGAAGCATTCCCCAGGAAGAAGGAACCGATTGGCTGGACTTCGCAAGCACCGGCACCTCACTGTGGGACCACCTCCGAGCTCAGCTCATTCCGTTGCTTCCGCAGAGCCTGCACCTGATCGGCGAATACATGATCGAATGCATCGATGAAAAGGGCTACCTCTCTACCCCGGTCGAGGAAATCGCATTGGAAACCGGATGCGCTCTGGAGCACGCCGAATGGGTTCTTGCAAAGCTACAGTACTGCGAGCCACCAGGAGTCGGCGCAACCACGCTTCAAGAATGTCTCTTGCTCCAGCTTCGCAATCCGGAGACTCTGGAGCAAAAGCTCGCCCGAGCCATCGTCAAGGGTTACCTCGATGATCTCATCGCTCGGCGAACCATGAAGATCACTCGCAAGTTCAAGGTAATGCCGGATGTTGTTGAAGCGGCATTCCAGGAAATCCTGCAACTTTCGCCATACCCGGGTGAAGCGTTCGGTGGCGCACGGCCTTCGAGGTCAGTCAAAGGCCAAAGCGTGACCGCGGACTTGACTCTGAACCGCACTGAAATGGGCTGGACCGTTGATGTCAAAGGGGTTGATGCGAGTGACCTGGCCCTCAATCGGGAGTACCTTCGACGCTTCAAGGAATTGAACTCGATGGAACGGGCGCCAAAAGATGAGCGGCGACACGTCACCCACTATGTCCAGCGGGCAGAGGACTTCATCGGATGCGTACGCCAGCGCAAACGAACCCTAAGAAAGATCGGCGAATACTTGATCCAACATCAGGCGAGCTTTATCGACACCGGCTCGTACGAATTCCTTCGGCCCCTCACAAGGACGAAGATGGCGGAAGATTTGGGTATCCACGAGAGCACCGTCAGTCGGGCCACGATGGATAAATTCGTCCAACTTTCAAGCGGAGAAATCGTACCTTTCGAGGTCTTCTTCAAGCCGGCGCTACGGATTCAAAAGATGATTGAAGAGATCCTCACCCATGAAAACCCGGATAACCCGCTTAGCGATGAGGCCATTGCGCGACTCCTTGCCGACAAGGGAGTGCATGTGGCCCGACGCACGGTCAATAAATACCGTGATCGGACCAAATTGCTCTCGTCTCGGAAGCGAAAGACGGCCTAAGGAGATTCCTTTCCGCCGTTCTTCACCCACTTGTCCAGCCAAGCGACAAAACGCGTCCACTGGTCCAGAACCGTTTCTTCAGCTATCTGACCATGATCCTCATACGGATACATGTACATGGCCGCATTCTTTCCTAATGCCTCCAGCGCCGCAAAGAGTTTGGGGGAATTGATCGGGTCGGTACCCATATTCTGGTCGTCGGTTCCGTGGTAAAGGAGCACCGCGCCAGTTAGCTGCTCCAAATACAACATTGGCGACATCGAAAGGTAGACCTCGCGTGATTCCCACAGTTGTCGCTGCTCGCCTTGGAAGCCAAAAGGAGTCAGAAGGCGATTGTAGTTTCCGTCGCCCGCAATCCCCGCCTTGAAGAAGGGCGTATGAACCATCGCGTTCAGCGTGCTGAAGGCTCCATAACTGTGTCCACCGATTCCAAGCTTGTTCCGGTCGATCATGCCGTCGTCGCAAATCGCGTCGATTGTGGCAGCCAGGTTGTTTCTCAACTGCGGGATGTATCCATCGTTCTTTCGGGTTTCAGGTCCGATAATTGGACAATCCGGCTCAACCAGGGCATAGCCGGCGCGAAGGAGAATTCGCTTGTCCGAGGGTGAAACGGATGTGAACGTATTCCGATTGAAAGTGCGTTTTGAACGATCGTAAGCCGCCTGATCGACGAATTCGCTCGGATAGAACCAGAAGAACGCGGGTAGCTTGGAGCCAGGCTTGGCCCCTTGGGGAAGGGTGACCTTGACTTCGAACTTCACGCCGTCTGGACGCGTGACGACAAGGCGTCGAGATGATGCCTGTGTGAGGTCTGGAGCATAGTCCCGGTTCTCAGTAAGCTGCTTGACGTCAGTCTTGGCGGCGGCATCCACCAAGAACGTCTGAGAAATGCTCGACTTCGACTGACGAGCGACCAGCAACCGCTTGCCCTCGTCATCCACCATACTCGCTGTTTCGAATCGTTCCGGGTTCGATTCAAAGATTCGGTCTTTCTTACCGGACTCAACGTCGACACGGTCGATGAAGGGTCGTGGAGCGTCCTTCTCCGCGTCCTTGAAGTAGCGAGTCCCACCAAGGTAAACGCTCTTGCCGTCAGGAGACATGCGAACCACATTCATACCGAGTGCTCCGTCTCGCATGAGCAGAGAGCCAGCATCCTCGTAAAACGCATTGTCACCGGTGGCCGATTCGACGATCGTATATGCCTTGCCTGGATTTGAGAGGCGAACCGCAGAAACTCGGCTCCGACCATTGATGGTCTGAGTCAAGAATAGGGTTTGGCAGTCCGCCGAGTACTGGACCGACGAGATTCTTTGGTCGCTTTCATACACGGACTTCACGTCGGCAGCCCCATAGGGCGCTGTCCAGATCATCACGCGATCTTTCTGGCCAGGGCGAAGCTGACTGCCAGTCTGTCCTCCACCGCCACCAAATCGACCTTGACCTCGACCTTGCTCGTTTTCCGGCAGCTCTGTCGGCGCTCCTTCCCGACGAGCTGCGGTTACTTGAAGGAAGCTTATTCCAGCCCCATCAGGCCGCCATGCAATTGAACGCTTCTCATTGTCTGAATTCGATGCCGGGGTCGGGGGTCCGCCGAATCTGAGCGGACGTTTGGCAAGCTCCACGACCTGCTTGCCCTCGGCCGACCAGATCACTTCGCGCTCGGGAAAGCTGGAGGTTGGAACCATGTAGCTGAAGGGACGCTCCATGAGGGTGACTCGATAGTGGCTGCCATCAGGTTGAGGGCTGACATTCTCGATCATCGCCGGGCCGCCGATCTCGCGCGTTCGGCCGTTATCCGTATCGATGGTAGCCAGTTGACCGGTGACATGCCATTCCAGCAAGTCGAACTCGTAAGGCGTATTCATCAGACCCGCGTAGGTTCTGAGCGCATTGGCTTTATCGTCGCTCACCTTCACCATTGGCGACATCGCAACCGCTCCACTTACGGGCATGGCCGCGCGCTTAGCCGGAACAAGGACGAGTGCGATTCGCTTCGAATCGCCAAGCCAAGAAAGCTGACTTTCCAGGGTTCCCAGGACCGGCGACTCCTCGGCCTGCCCGACGGGCACCAGCTTCCGAGACTTTCCGGTTGCGGCATCTGCAATCCAGAGGTAGGAACCTTTGTCGAAATGCGCCAAGAAGGCGATCTTCTTGCCGTCCGGCGACCACGTGGGGCTGCCCATGCTGGCTCCTTTTGGTGGGTTAATGATGATGGGAGCACCGCTATCGAGGCTACGGACGATGAGTTGGACGGTGCGCCTAAAGGATGTGCTTCTCGTGCGGTTCGCCTGTCAATC
>CAMLEL010000321.1 GCA_946478935.1 uncultured Armatimonadota bacterium | reverse complement strand
CTCATGGGCAGCCCCGGGAACCTATCCGGAGGACAGATTTGGTACCTCATGGAGCGCGAGTTCAAGCTACCCTTCACCCCTCTCTCGACTCGGGCGCTTTCGAGCAACCTGTCCAAGTACTCCGCCATCGTCATTGCCTCTTCAGGGGCAACCACGACGGGCCGCTTCGGCGATTGGATTCGTGAAGGTGGATGCGCTATCTCACTTGTAAATCCAGGCTGGGCGATCGGAACCAGCGGTGCGGTAAACCTCGAATCGGTCCGATCCGAACCCGACCTTCCGGGTTCCTTCTTCCGCGCTGAACTCGACCCAAAGAACTTTCTGAGCTATGGCTACGCTGCCCCGGTCGAGGGCAAGATCACCATCTCCGTTCCCGTCGATGGCTCGACTTTCTACAAGGCTCCCAAGGGTGGCTCGTCCGTCATGCTTACCGCTGACGAGAAAGTGAAGAAGCTGCTCAGCGGCTGGATCTGGGACGAGACCGAGGAGGACCTCGCCGGCACGGCATGGCTGGTCGACGCGCCTCTTGGTCAGGGTCGGGCCGTGCTCTTCACCCAAGATCCCACCATGCGAGCCCAATTGCCCGGTCTTTACAAGATGCTGCTCAATGCGATGATCATCGGACCGAGCGCTTAGCCGCGCCCCTTCTTGCCGCGCGATGGCTTGGGAGCCACGCGCGGCTTGGACTTGGTTGGCGGCTTTTCAGCTTCCAAAACCTCGAAACTGGCCCGCAGAATCTGTCCTCGAACATAAGCGGAAACGGTCGTAGCGCCCTTCGCCACCGGCCGCAGCAACCCACCTTGGTCGATCCAAGAGGTGCCCTGGGCGCTCCAAAGCACTTCCAGATGTGGAATTTCCTTACCGGCGCTGTCAAGGACTGCCAATCCTCTGGGAATCCCAGCGATCATTTTGTCTGGGAGTCTGATGGAGTAAGTGGCATTCGGGCCCGATGGCCGTTCACCCAAAACGATCACGCCGTTCGCAACGGGGCGCTCCTTGCCATCACTAGGTCGATTGAGCGTGAGCCCAAGAACGTTGATCGCCGAGCTTCCACCGCCATCCAGGTTCACCGCATCGACACAGCCCAATCGCTGCATGATCAGCGCTGTCTCCGGGAGGGTGGCGCCGTCAGACATCTTCTGCCGGCCATCGATGACGGCAATCCAGATGTCCCCCGACGAAGTGCGGCCCATAGCGGTACGGGGATGCCGTTTGTTCGTGAAGGCGTCATTGAATCCCTGCCGCGAGGCATCCACGAAAATCTTGCCTTCGCGTACCAGCGTTGGACCTCCGCCCATGACTTGATCCACTTTCGTCCAGTCAAACCCCGTCGCCTCAAACTTGAATCGAACCCGCTCGCCCGGAATCAGCATTCGGACTGCCTCGGCGCGCTCTCCAGATACGCTGAGAACGGCGTTCCCCGGCTGAATTGGCATTTTGGGGATATCGGCGTAGAGCCCTTCAAACGTGCCGGAAATGGTGGAGTTCGGTGCCCAATCCTCGTTCTCCATCTTGAAAACCGCCTGAATATTCGGCGTCTTGGCCAATGCGAAGCTGGCAACCGAAGTATGAAGGACGGCTTTGTTCAACCCGCCTTCCTCGTTGATTCCGTCGATATCCAAGGTTCGGCCCGCCAACTCGGCCGTTGCCTTGAAGTCCACCAAACCGGCGATCGAAGCATTTTGACCCCAACCGAACGCGCTGCGACCCCTTCCGGGTGAGCTAAGCAGTTGGCCGTCACGAAGCATCACACCCAAAGGATCGCCCGTAAATGGAAAGAAGTCGCCATTCACGGCAAGGATCGAACCCGTGCGAGCGGCCATCTCGGAGACGGTTTCCCGACCCTTGGTGGCGTTCTCCTCGATCACGGTTCCACCCGCAAGTTCGCTCTTCATGGTAACGCCCGTTGCGCCCAAGCTGTATCGGACGGCATGGACGATGCGAGGAACAGACAGGTCGACTTCCATCCGATACGTGACGCCAGGCACGATCGGCTTCTCCCAGACTTGGGCCTGACATGCCACCGCCAACGCTGCCGCACTAGCCGCAAAAACGATTCTTACGCGCACAATTCCTCCAAGTACGTCATTTCACCGGCTTCCGCATCCATTCGCACCCGGATTCCCAGGGGCAGCGTCAGCATGTTTCGGTTGTGGCCGAACGGATAATCGATGATCGTTGGAATTCCGAGCGGCGTGAGGCGCTCGCGAACGATCTCGCGCCAGGGCTTGCCCCCAATTCCCTCATCGAACTTCTCATCCGAGCGGGTCATTTCGCCGATGACGATGCCCGCCGATTGCTGAATGATGCCTGCGTTCAGCAGGTGCGTAAACATCGCATCGACTCGATGTGGATTCTCATCGACATCCTCGATCAGCAGGATTTTCCCTTCAGCGTCGATCGGATTTGGTGTGCCGATTGAGTCGCAGATCAAAATGAGGCAGCCACCGACGAGCATGCCCTCAGCTGTACCGGGCACCAGGCAAGTCCCCTTGCCAGCTTCAGACATATAGGAAGATTCGCCGCGGAGGCATCTCAAAAGGGATTCATGAACCCAAGGCTCCCTCGGATAGGCCAAAGTAAGCGCCATGGGTGCGTGAACGGTCGCCAAACCACGGTTGTTCAATGCGATGTGGAGAGTGGTGATGTCGCTGAATCCCAGAAACATTTTCTTGCTTTTGGCCATCGCATCTAGGTCCAGATACGGAAACAGGCGGGCGCAGCCATACCCACCGCGAGAACAAAACACCGCATCGACGGCGGGATCCATAAATGCAGACATCAAGTCGGCCGCGCGATCCGCATCCGATCCGGCTAGATGCGCGTCAGCATCGAAACAATGGTCTCCAAAGGTCACGCGATACCCCTGTTGCTCCAGAAGCTCGCGGGCAAACTCGGTTTTCTCGGGCGGAAGCGGAGATGCCGGCGTGACAATGCGGACATGATCGCCGGGTCTCAAGGCACGAGGTTTGATTGTGGGCGCATCCGTGCGGGCCATTTCCTATTTTAGCTAGCCTCGTACTAGAATGTTCGCATGGCTCAGAAAGTTCTGGGGATCGTGGTTGCCGTTATTGCCGGGGTAATCGGCTTTTCCCTTTCAAGTCGATTGTTCTCGTCAGGCTCGTCATCGGTCACGGAGATGCGGGACGTCGCCGAACCCGCGGCCGTACCTGGGTGGAAAAGGCATACGTCGGAAGGAGGCCGCTTTTCCATCCACCTTCCCGTCGAATTCACCACGTTCGATCCCGAGAGCCCCGACTTTAAAAGGGCCCTGGCTGAAACCCTCAAAAACAATCCTGAGGGAGCAATCATGCTGGACAAGGTTCAGACGCAGGCAAATTTTGTGTTTTGGGCCTTCGATCTTAAAAACATGCAGGGCTCATTTGCAAGAAACATCAATGCCAATGTCACCCGCAAGCAACCCAAGCCGACGACTCCAGCCGAACTTGAGAAAGAAAAAAGAAACTTGCTGGCCCAACTGCCCGATCAGAGTCAGGTTTTCCGGTTTGAGCTCGTGGAGTTGCCGACCGGTCGGGCAATCATGAGTGACATGCAATTGGTGCTGCCTG
>CAMLEL010000320.1 GCA_946478935.1 uncultured Armatimonadota bacterium | reverse complement strand
CCGCAGCTCGGCGGTCCAACCGTCGAACGGCTGGCGCGCGAACAGTTGATTGAGCGCATCACGCGGCCCGGTCATCGTCGAGAAAATCGAATCGGGCACGCCGACGCCGGCGGCAATGCATTCGAGCGCCGTTGGATCCACGCACACCGCGCTCGGCAGTCCGGCCATGCCGGTGCGCATGTACTGCGCGCTGACATCGAGACGCGGCAGCACGAGGTTGCGGGCGAGGCTCAATTCGATTTCTCTCTGCTCGCGCTCGCGATCGAGCGCGATGAGCTCCGGCCGGCGCCGCAACGCCGACGCGATGCTCGCGGCGGGATCGATCGGCGGCGCGGTTGTTGCCGTCGCCGCCGCCGGCACGATTGCAGGCGCGGGCATCGCCGCGGCAATCGCGCTGGTGTCCGCAGCCGTTCCACTTGCCGTCAACTCCGCGGACAGATCGATTCGCAGCAGCAGCTTGAGGCGGTCCAGCGACTGGATGCGGCAGGCAACACCACCAAGGCTCTTACCAAGGGTTTTGCGATTGCCACGGCAGTCGTTGCGGCGGTGGCCCTCTTCCACTCCTACTTGGAGGATGCGCAACTCGGATCAATCGGCTTGCGACTTGACCTGCCCGAGATATTCCTTGGGTTCTTGGTTGGTGCCGCAGCGCCGTATCTCTTCTCTGCTTCCACGATCAACGCAGTTGGCCGAGCCAGCTTCCAATTGATCAATGAAGTTCGGCGGCAGTTCCGCAACGATCCGGGCATCATGGCCGGTACAAGCAAGCCGGACTACGGCGCGTGCGTTTCGATCGTGACGGCAGCCGCTCAGAAGGAGTTGCTAGGTCCTGGAATTCTGGCGATCTTCCTTCCCCTTGCGGTTGCTTTTGGATTCTCAATCGGAAAGCCGCAGACCAACATCGGCGGAGAGATGTACAACCTAACCGGAGCGCAAGCGCTCGGTGGATTCCTTGCCGGCGCGATCGCCTCCGGTCAGCTCATGGCTGTGCTTTTGGCGAACTCTGGCGGTATGTGGGACAACGCGAAGAAGCTCATCGAAGATGGTCTGTATGGTGGCAAGGGGAGTGAAGCCCACAAGGCGGGCGTCGTCTGCGATACCGTTGGCGATCCCTTCAAGGACACGGCGGGTCCCGCCCTTAACCCACTCATCAAGGTTATGAACCTGGTGGCTCTTCTGCTCGCTCCGATCATCATCCGACCCTTCGGCGATGGGATTCTCACGGGAATCACAGTCATTTCGCTCGGGCTCCTTGCCTTTGCGATCTATCAATCGAAGAAGGGCTCGATGTCTTCTGCCATGGCAGAAGCTCAGAGCGATGCCGCATCCAAACCCGCAATGCCAACTGCAATTGAGGAAGCCAAGCCTCAGCAGCGCATCACGGTCGACGACGAAGATTCCGAAAACGTCTAAAGGCGCGTCTCGGAATCATTTGCCCTTTGGCAATATTGCCAAAGGGCATTTTTATTTTCTGATAGCGGACATCGCGTAAAATGCGCCTATGGCGAATGAAGACGATGTCCGCGGAACGAAATCTGCGAGGGCTGAATTAGGAAGAAGAGGCATCGACACCACCCGAGCAGACATCCGCGTCATGCATGGCATCTGTTATATCCGTGGTCAGTTGACGGCCGTTCGCAGCGCTAACATTCCCGATCTGCGATCCGAAATGGAAAAGATCGCCAAGGTCTTGCGCACAAAAGCCGAGATCAAGGACGTCGTTATCGACTGTATCTATCGAAGTTAATCCCGGTCGCCAAGGCCAATCAATCGCCCAACTTCCCCAACCAAGTAGAAGCTTCCGGTTACAACGATCAAGTCCTGCTCGGTCGTACGCTCGATCGCTGCCAGCATCGCGGCGTCCAACGTCGGGCACGCCAAGGTCTCGTTGAACATTCCGGAGGCCACTTCAGCTAACTTGTCAGGGCTTTGAGTTCGGTGAAAGTCGATGGGTGTGAAGATTGCCGTGTCGGATAGGTCAGCCAGAGCACGATAGAACGCTTCAGGGTCATGGCCGAGGACCATCCCGGTCAACAACACGATATTTCGTTTTTCGCTCGCAAGAGATTCTGCCAGCGCCAAGGCTGATTCACGGTTGTGAGCTCCATCAAGTAACCAGGAACGTTCGAATGCTTGAACCATCTGCATGCGACCAGGAACCATCGCATCCCTCGCGCCCCGCTGCAAGCCACCCAGCGTTGTCATGGCTCCGGAGAGACTCATAGCCGCGACCGCCAGCGCCATGTTATGCGGCTGCCAGACCCCAGGAATTCCCGGACAAAGGTCACGGTGAGTTCCGTGTGGCGTTTCAACGTCATATGCCCCATCTACCTGGTTCAAGATCACCTCGTGCCCGAATCGCCAGACTTCAGACCCCTGACGTGCTGCGATCTCCAACAACACGTCAGACGCAGTGGCGGGCATTTCGCCCAAAACCACAGGGATACCTGGCTTGATGATGCCACCCTTTTCGGCAGCGATCTTGGCGTAGGAATCGCCTAGTATCTGGGTGTGGTCCATGCCAATACTCACGATCACCGAGCATCGTGGAGTCACGATGTTCGTGGAATCCAGGCGACCTCCCAACCCAACTTCGAGCGCCACCCAGTCGGCCTCCATTTCCTTCCAAAACTGAAAGCCCATTGCGGTTTTGAACTCAAACTCAGTTACACCTTCAAATCGAGTGTCTGACAGCGACTCCGCAAAGGGCCGGATCCACTCGGTAAGCAGCGCGAAGACCTTCTTTGGAATGAGGCGACGGCCAATCTGAATCCGCTCTCGGGGGTCGTAAACATAGGGGCTGAAAAACGATCCGGCCGAGTATCCAGACTCAATGAGCATTGACTGGAGGTATGCAGTTGTAGAGCCCTTTCCATTGGTTCCGGCCACGTGGATGAACTGTGGTCCTCCTGGTTCTCCCAGCCATCCATGGAGGTCCAAGCGGCGGGCAAACTCCTCCATCCGGTCCAAGCCCAGTCGCCAACCCCTGGCTTCCAAGGATGATATGTAATCCAGGGCTTCTTGGTAGGTCACGACTGGAAATTGTATCTTCAGTAAGCGCCATCCGTTGCGAGGCGTGCCCCTACAATATCAATTGCATCAATTCTTCATCGATTCCATGACCATCGATGACCATCGCTCGCCGCTCCAAACCGTAGGTGCGAAATCCCAATGCTTGATAGAGGCGGTGAGCGGGGCTATCGTCAGCGATAACACCCAGGTTCAAAGCCTCGAGGCCCTCGATTTTACGAGCTCGAACAATAAGTTCTTCCATCATCTTTCGACCCATACCGACTCCGCGATGGCTCGCCGTCAACTAGACTGCCACCACGAAGGCACGATGAAATCGCTTCTCGTGCCGCTCTCGGATACAACCCGCCATGCCCACCAGTTCGTTGCCTGCGAACGCGCCGAGCATGAAGCTGCCATCTCCTTGTCCGCCAGGTGCGTCTGGGCGATACTCTCTGGAGTTGTTTGGCGGAATTCGTTCGCAGAACTTGCAAACGCCCACGGTTCGCGGTCGAGAGCTTCCAAACGCAGTCGCCAGTATTGCTCGGCATCGCTGGGAATCAG
>CAMLEL010000319.1 GCA_946478935.1 uncultured Armatimonadota bacterium | reverse complement strand
GGCCTTGATCCCGTACCGGCATCCGCTTTGGAGCCTGGCGACTCCTCTGATGAAAACGCGGTCATCCTAAAAGAAGCGATTACTAACTTGGAGTCTGCTCGCTCTCAGGCTGTCCTGCCGAGCGCCGCCATGGCGATATGGCTAAGTGGAAGCGTTGAAGCATTGGACAAATCCAGAGAACTGGCTGAGGAGTCGATTCGCTCAGGAAGGGCTTTGCAAGCGCTTGAAAAGTTTGTAGGAGCGTGCTCCCGCGTTTGAACATTCTTGAGAAGATCTTTGAGACGAAGCGAGGAGAGATTGCCGTTCAGAAGTCGGAGCGCTCCTTCACTGAACTGGAAGCCTTGGCCGATCGGTACCCAATTCAGCCCTTTCGCGAAGCGCTCGCCACCTCAGCGAACCCCGTCTCACTCATCGCCGAGGTCAAGCGAGCCAGTCCCTCGCAGGGGATGATCCGGGCGGAGTTCGATCCAATTGCGATTGCAAGCGCTTATGCGTCAGCGGGAGCCGATTGCCTCAGCGTGCTTACCGACGAGCCATATTTTAAAGGTTCGCACGAGTATCTTGAACAGATCAAGAGCGAAATCCGTTTACCTTGCTTGCGCAAAGACTTCATCTGCGACGTCTATCAGGTGGCCCAAGCCCGCGCTTGGGGGGCGGATGCAATTCTTCTGATAGTTGCTGCCCTCGACAAGGTTCAGCTAGATGAGTTACGAGCGGCGTCCGACCACTTCAGGATGGATGTCCTGTTGGAGGTCCACGATCAGCGCGAAGCCGAGCTCGCGATCGAAATGGGATTCGACCTGGTGGGCATCAACAATCGGGATCTCCGGACCTTCGAAACGTCGATCGAAACGACTGAACGCCTTGCCCCTTTCATCCACGCCGAGAGCCCTGAATGCCTGATCGTAAGTGAAAGCGCCCTGGAAACCAGCGCCGACGTCAAGAGGATTCAAAAGGCAGGCGCCCGATCGGCTCTCGTCGGCACTGCCTTTTGCAAATCGCCCGACATCCGCACGAAAGTGCTCGAGGTCATGGGATGGTAAAGGTCAAAGTCTGCGGTATCACCTGCGCAGAAGACCTGCTGACGGCTTTGGATGCCGGCGCCGATGCCGTGGGATTTGTTCTTGAGCCAAGCAGTCCGCGGTATGTGGGCGACATTCACTTCGACATATTATTCAAGCTCGCTGAACCCTTCTCGATCTCTGTCGCCGTGTTCGGGCAATTGGCACGACCCGTGCCTTTTGCTCGCGCCATTCAGGGATTGGCGTTTGATCCCACTGCCACTGACTTTCAGGCAAAAATCCAGGCGATTCGTGTGAAACCCGGCCAAACGGTTGAAGAGGTTGTCGCCAGGGCCACCACGGGGGCAGCAGTCTTGTTGGACGCACACTCCGAGGGAGCTTTCGGGGGCACCGGCAAGATCATCGACTGGGAAGTGGCTGCCGGGGTCACGCAGCGATTGGCGAATCTGGGGCGACCCACGATCCTCGCGGGAGGCCTGAATCCAGATAACGTTGCAGATGCAGTGAGGCAAGTGCGCCCCTACGCCGTTGACGTGAGCAGTGGGGTCGAACTTTCTCCGGGCAAAAAGGACGTCTACAAAGTGCGAGACTTCATCGCCGCCGCAAAAGGGGCGCTTGTTTAAAAAAAGCGCGGGAACGTTGAAAGGAGAGCAAAGCACGTTCCCGCAAGGCTTCCACCAAAGTCGTCCGCTTCGTGAGGTGTCTGTTCGACATGAGCAAACTGACTGGTTGGCTGATTGATGTTATACGACCTTTTTTTGAGAATCGCTAGTCTTTTGCAAAGAAAATTCGAAAATTCTAACACGGTTAAGTAGGGTGATTTTCAAAAAGCCGGAACCATCGGCATGACTCGTGCTGTTCTGATTGACGGCTCGCATTGCCATCGAGGGTTCGCACCCCCGTAGGTATACTTGCGGGCGATTCACCCCAGGGAGGTGCGCAGCCCTTGGCCGCCGCCATTGAAACACGACAACTCACTAAGACGTACAAATCACGCGCGTTAGGCAAAATCAACGTCGTCGACCATCTCGATCTTGAAGTCGAAGAGGGCGAAATCTTTGGCTTCCTCGGTCCGAATGGAGCCGGGAAGACCACGACGATCAAGATGCTCCTTGGGATCATCTATCCGACTTCCGGCGAGGGCTATGTCCTGGGCAAGGAAATCGGTGATATGGATGTCCACCGGATCATCTCCTATTTGCCTGAGCGCCCTTACTATTACGAGCACATGACCGGCATGGAGATCCTCAAGTTCTATGGGTCTCTCTTCGGGATTAATGATCGCGCGAAATTTCAGGCGCTCCTTGAAAAGGTGAACCTTGCGGCAGACGCCACCAAGACCATCTCTCAGTACTCAAAAGGTATGCAGCAGCGAATCGGCTTGGCGCAGAGCCTGCTGAACGATCCCAAACTGCTCTTTCTGGACGAGCCCACGGGCGGCCTCGACCCCATCGCTCATACCGAAATCCGAGATCTTATTCTCCAATTTCGGGACGAGGGCCGAACGGTCTTTATTTCCAGCCATGAACTCAGCGAAGTCGAGCGCATCTGCGATCGCGTTGCGATTATCAACAAGGGCGTCATCGAGCGGCAGGGCCGCCTCGACGACTTGCTGCGAGGCGGTCGAATCGAGGTGATTGTGGATGGCGTCGACCAGGCATTTGCCGACTCGGTTCGAGCTCCGGAGACCACCGTTTCGTTCCACAACAATCGACTCATCGTCGACATGCCGGAGGAGGGAGATGTCAACGCGTTGATCGATGGCGCTCGCACTTCCAAAGGCACCGTGGTCAGCATCATTCCACGCCGACGCCGTTTGGAAGATCTGTTCATCGAGACAGTCAGTTCGCCGAAGGGACGCAAACAGGAGGCAGCCGTTTAATGGGAGCCATTCTTTCCATCGCCTCCACTACCGTCGGCGAGGCTATTCGTCGCCGAGTCCTGCTGATCATTTTGATGATCGGCGTGCTCCTTCTATCGATCATTCCGTCTTTGGGAGTTCTGAGCGCACGCTCGGAGACATCCACGATGATTGGAACGATGTTCGCCGTTTTGCGCGGCACATCGGCGCTCATCGCGATCGTGCTCACGGTCTACATGATTCCGAATGAGATTGAGCGGCGTACGATCTACACGATTCTTTCCAAGCCCGTTCAGCGGTGGCAATTCTTGATCGGCAAGTACATGGGCGCGGTGTTTGCGCTGGGCTTGATGATCCTGATGATGTCGCTGGTCATGATCGGCTTGTTCTACATCTTCCAAAAGCCGGAAGCGAGCAAGCTGCTGGAACTGGGGCGACAGTCGGTGCTGTATTTCATCGAAATGTGCCTCTTGGCGGCCGTCGCGATCTTCTTCTCGACGTTCGTCACACCACTGGTGAACTTCTTCCTATCGATCGGAATGTGGCTCGTGGGCACGGTGTTGAACCCGCTCTACGATTCCATTCAGAGCAACCAGGGAGCGAGCCCGGTGATGCAGGGTGTGGCCAAGTTCGTCACCTCGATCTTGCCAAACTTCGCGAACTACGACGTGAAGAACCCGATCATCAACCCGGGTCAGGC
>CAMLEL010000318.1 GCA_946478935.1 uncultured Armatimonadota bacterium | reverse complement strand
AAATAGAACAACTCAGCCCAGAGACGATTTCCAGACCACCTCATTGGGGCGGATACAGATTGGTGCCAGATGTGTTCGAGTTTTGGCAAGGTGGGCCAGCCAGACTTCACGACCGGTTAAGATATCGCGTTGCGGATAATAGTTGGATTGTCGAGCGATTGGCTCCCTAGCGTGCGTCCGCGAAAACTCGGAGACCAAATCCCTTCTGGCGGATTGACTCATAGTCGTGCCCACAATCGCTCATCCAGGCAACCAGGAACACAAGTGGCACGCTACCCGTGTTCACGACCCGGTGGGCGAAGCGACCGTCAATGTCATGGGTCGAACCTGGCTCCATGAGTTCGGTCTCCCCGTTTCCTTCGCGATCAACCAAGAGCAGTCTTCCTTGTCCATTGAGTGTGATCATCAATTCACCGCGCTCGGGATTCGTATGGAAATGACCTCTAGTCATGAAGTACTCGCCTTGAACGTTGCCGGGTTGCAATCGAGTCGTGGCGAAGAGGAGTCGGGGGCTTCCATCGACTTCTGCAGGACATCCGAATGTCTCGTAAACAAGTCGACTGGGATCGTCGACCTCGCCGACAAATATTTCTGCCAATTCTCCGAGTAGGCGGGAAGACTGCGGGGGCCCGTCATCAAATCGCCCGGTTTCAAACGACAAGGTCACAACTGAAGCATATCCAATCACGATACAATTCGGCCCATGCGGCAGATTGAATCCGATCGGGTCGAACCCTTTTGCCAAATCTGGAATTTGATTTGGCCGCATCATCATGTCACCGTCGGCGAGACCGAACGAGAATTCACGAGTCTTCCTCCCGAACAGCAGCCCCACATTTGGATACTGGGCTCAGATGAGGAACCATGGGCCTATTTGCATCTCGGGCATGACATCGGTTCGTATGATCCTGTCAAGTGGACCTTTTCAATCGGAGTTGAACCACGTCATCGACTTCAGGGCCATGGCAGGAAATTGTATGACTTCGCGATGTCTTGGCTCAATGAGCGTCACGCGCAATCCGTCACCGGGCGAGTCCAGGAAGGAGATGCGGAATCACTGCGGTTTTGCATCAGTCGAGGCTTCAAGGAAGTCAAGCGCGACTTTGAATCGGTGCTTGACCTTAATGCTATGGAGTTGTCCGCACCACGAACTCTGAAGGATGTGGAGATACTTCCAGCTTCCTCAAGTGATTCACCGGCATTCCGACAAGCTTGGCACTCGCTCTTTGAAGAGGTGAGGATCGATACACCGAGAACAGAACCCCCAACGCCGCTGCCATTCGATCAGTTCGAAGCCCTGGTTCTGAATGATCCGGAGTTTTTGTGGGAAGGTTCCCAAGTTGCTTGGTCGGCAGGATCACCAATCGGATTCACGGGCTTCTTTAGATCGGATGAGCCGACGCAACTGTACCAATGGCTCACGGCCGTAAAGCGATCATGGCGCGGAAAAGGCGTGGCATCAGCGTTGAAAGAAGCAGGGATTTCGTGGGCAAAGAATGCAGGCTTCAAGACGATTCGAACGGACAACGATACCCGCAATACTCATATGTTGGCGATCAATGACCGACTTGGCTTTCGACGCCTTCCGGGCATGATCACGATAAAGAAGAAACTTGAGACTTAACAGCCCCGACGAATCGGTCCAACGCCGACGGATTTTGACGGAAGAATAAGGAAGGTTCGATCAACTCAAGTTCCGAGAGTAGCCATTGTTCACCATCTAGCATCAGGTCGATGCGAGCGTAAAGAGTGCCCTGCTGAACTCGACTCATAATCCTTCCAACATCTTTAAGATCGGATTCACGCGGAAATACCGCATCTGAGACTTGCTCAAACTCATCCGCGAATCTTGGGGCTTTCCGAACTCCGTGAGTCACTTCGCCATCGATCCAAATCCATGCTACTTCCCCGCCGTTTTCAACCGAGGAGATATATGGCTGCACCATCATATCTCGGTCCTGCAATTGATTGAGTAGAAAACTTCGAGCCTGCTCAATCTCGCCGGGTTCAAACCGTTCGGTAAGCCATGAACCCGCCGATACCGTTGGTTTGACAACGATCGCTCGATCCATTGTCAATTGGGGCTCGGATCCGCGTTTGAAGAACTGACTTGGCACGGTCGGAACACCTAACTTGTCCCAATCTAAGAGATATGTCTTGTCGATATTGGCCAACATTGTCTCAGGTGGGTTGAGGAGTGTCACCAACCGCGAAGTTCGCCGAATCCAATCCGCGAACGCGATTGGTGCCTCGGGATAATTCCATGTAGACCGAACCACGGCAAGCCCATATTCACTCCAATTGACGCTGGGATCATCCCAAGGAGTCAATTCCACGTCCAAGTCAGCATGGGCCATTGCCTCCAAGAGTAGGGACTCGTCGACATCCGGTTCGGGAAGCTCTTGACAGGTCACCAGAGCGATCTTCAAGCTCGCACGACCCGGATTCTTGAAGCGGCGGATTCAGCAGCATGTCGAAGCTCGCCCGTGTCCGTGCCAACTTTATCTCGGGCAGTTACTACCGCCATCCGTCGATGCTTTCTAACTGAAGGCTTACCGAAGATCCTTACATCGATGCGCTTATCAGCCATGGCAGCCTCAACCCCTTCGTATCTGGGCGGTAGCTGGGATTCGAAGTCAGCCAACACAACTGCACTTGCCGCGTACTGAATGGGATCCAGCGACGGAATCGGCAACCCAAGAATACTGCGGGCATGCAGCTCGAATTCGTTGAGCATGAGGCAGTTCGATAAGGTCACCATCCCAGTGTCGTGCGGGCGAGGTGAGAGCTCAGAGAAAACCACTCCAGCAGCAGTAAGGAAGAACTCCACTCCCCAGATGCCAGTGCCACCCAATGCCTTTGTGATCTGCCACGCCATTTCGTGCGCCTGATGCAGTTCAGTGGCGGACACCTCTGCTGGCAGCCAACTCTCCATGTAATCTCCACGCTCTTGCCTGTGACCGATTGGGGGGCAGAATAATGTCTCTCCATTGATCTGTGTTACCGTCAACAACGTGATCTCAGCGTGAAACTCTACGAATCCCTCGACGATCACTTCAGCCATGTCGCCCCGGCCCTTGTCGACGGCCGCAACCCAAGCTGCCTCTAACTCTGCTTCACTCGAAACTGTAGATTGCCCCTTACCGCTGCTAGACATCAGGGGTTTAACCACGCAAGGATAACCAAGGGTTTTCGCCGCCTCTTCGAGTTCGACAAAGGACCCCGCATATCGAAAGGGTGCAGTTCTCAATCCTAGTTCGTTGGCCGCCAAATCCCGAATCGCCTTTCGGTTCATGGTGTAGTTCGCAGCTTTTGCGCTCGGCACGACCTGGATTCCCCACGATTCGTAATCGTAGAACCGCTCAGTTCTAATCGCCTCGATTTCGGGAACTATCAAGTCTGGTCGATATTTCTCAACCAGGTGATCCAAAGCTGCCCCATCGAGCATGTCGACAACTTCGCGATATGGCGTTACCGCGTGGGCTGGAGCGCCATCATAGCTGTCGTCCGCGATCACTGTTTGACCCAGCCGCGCCATCGCAATTGTAAACTCCTTGCAAAGCTCACCAGAACCCAGGAGAAGCGCC
>CAMLEL010000317.1 GCA_946478935.1 uncultured Armatimonadota bacterium | reverse complement strand
TATCAAAGCGAAGTATCCCCAGTTGAAGGTGGCTCTAAGCTCATGGATTTCCGGCATCGACCGCCCCGCGATTGAAGCAGCCGGCCCCATCGAAATCGTCGACGAACATGCTTACCGACCCCTGAATTGGGCAATCTCAAACTTCGATAGCTTCGCGCGTTACCCCCGGAATGTGGGGTGGGAACTCTATATTGGCGAGTTCGCAACCAACAGCGGAGTTGGCCGGGGCAACCTCATTGCCATGCTCAACGACGCGGTTTACATGATGAGCATGGAGAAGAACTCTGACCTCGTGAAAATGGGTAGCTACGCTCCGCTCTTGGAGAATGTCAACACGCCGGACTGGGAAGTGAACCTCATCCATTTCGACAGCGCTCGCGCTTACGGACGTGCTTCTTACTATGCCTGTATGTTGTTCGCCACGCACTTGCCGACCGTCAACTTGGCAACGAGCTTTCAATACAACCCGACTGCGCCACGACCAATCGAAGGCCCGATCGGCCTCGGCACCTTTTCCACTTCAGCCGAGTTCAAAGACCTTCGCATCGAGCAGAACGGAAAGGCCATTGCTTCTCCTGGGTTCCGATCAGGCTGGACGCGACGTGGCGGTCGGTGGGCGGTCGAAGGCGACAGCCTGTTCCAGAGGAATCCCCAGGGCGAATTCTGGACTTACTTCGGCGAAGACTATTCCGACATCACGTTAAGCGTCAAGGCTCGCAAACTCGAAGGTGATGAAGGTTTCCTCGTTTCGGTTGGAAATGCCGATGGCCGCCGAGTTCAACTGAACGTCGGTGGCTGGGGCAATACCCTTCATGCGATCCAAGCCACGGACGTCGTTCGAAATCAGCGGGGACGCATCGAAACCGACCGCTGGTATGACATCCGAATTGAAACGGAAGGTCGGAAGATACGGGCATTTCTCGATAACCAGAAGATTTTCGAAGAAGTGCTTCCGCGCGTGGACACCGTCATCGCGACCGCTGGAAAAGATGACCGCACCGGCGAGATCATCTTGAAGGTGGTGAACGCTGCCGCCGAGCCAGCCGACATGAACATCGATGTCTTGGGAGTTCAATCCCTTGGTCCCATCGCTAGCTCGATCACGCTTGCTTCGGCAAATCTCTCGGACGAAAACACGTTTGAGCAACCGAATCGGATTGCTCCCAAATCGGGCACCCTTAACGTTCCCGGAAAGAGCTTCAAACACACATTCCAGCCTTACTCGCTTACGATCCTAAGAATCCCTTCCAGGTAAATCATGATCCTTTCACTCGCTCTGGCCGCCGCCCTTTCCTTCTCCGCAGACAAGGACTATCCTGTGCGTCCGGTTCCATTTACGGCCGTCAAGCTGACCGACCAATTCTGGGCTCCTCGTATCGAGACGAATCGAGCAGTCACCATCCCATTCGCTTTCGAAAAATGTGAAGAGACAGGTCGAGTGGCGCTGTTCGAGCGAGCAGCAAAGGCGTTAAGGGGAGAGCCCGTGGACAAGAAGCCACCGGGGTATCCATTCGATGACACCGACATTTACAAAGTGCTCGAAGGCGCTTCATATGCCCTCAGCGTCCAGCCAGATCCAAAGCTGGATGCCTACCTCGATCAATTGATTGCCAAGATCGCGGCCGCTCAAGAGCCCGACGGCTACCTGTACACGACCCGTACGATCGCACCAGAGTCGCCCCACCCTTGGGCGGGCAAAAAGCGATGGGAACTCGAGCAGCACGACAGCCACGAACTCTACAATCTCGGCCACTTGTTCGAAGCTGCCGTCGCCCATTACCAGGCGACCGGCAAGAAATCGCTTCTCGATGTCGCGACGAAATCTGCTGACCTGCTGGTCAAGACGTTTGGCCCTGGCAAAGCAAAGATTTGGCCCGGTCACCAAATTACAGAGATGGGCCTCGCCAAGCTTTACCGAGTCACCGGTAAGACTGACTATCTCAACCTTGCCAAGTTCCTCTTGGATTGCCGAGGCGGTAGTGGTGAGTATTGGCAAGCCCACAAGCCCGTCCTTGAGCAGGATTCAGCCGTTGGACATGCTGTCCGAGCCACCTACATGTATTCAGGAATGGCGGACGTTGCCGCGCTCACTGGGGACGCTGCCTACCTCAAGGCAATCAATCGAATCTGGGATGACGTGGTTGGTTCAAAGCTTTACATCACGGGTGGCATCGGAGCCACTGGTGCTGGTGAAGCTTTCGGCCGACCCTACCAACTTCCAAACATGAGCGCATACTGCGAAACGTGCGCCGCCGTCGGTAACGACTACTGGAACTACCGACTCTTCCTCCTTCACAAGGATGCCAAATACCTCGACGTCTTCGAGCGGACACTCTATAACGGACTGATTTCCGGCGTCTCGCTCGATGGCAAAACATTCTTTTATCCGAATCCGCTTGAATCAGTCGGTCAGCATTCCCGAAGTCCCTGGTTTGGTGTTGCCTGTTGTCCGGGCAACATCACCCGCTTCATGGCTTCCGTGCCTGGCTACTTTTACGCTCAGGAAGGAAGTTCGCTTTACGTCAACCTTTATGGTGCAGGCACGGCAAACGTCAAGCTGGACTCCGGTCAGGCGGTCAAGATTGTTCAGGCGACGGATTACCCCTGGAATGGCCAGGTCAAGCTCACGCTGACGCCCGAACGCTCTGACCGCTTTAGCCTCAAGATGAGGCTGCCAGGATGGGCCGCCAACTCCGCCGTACCCTCTGACCTCTACAAGTTTCGAGAAAAACTGACGTCAGAAACCAAGGTTCGGCTGAACGGGGCGGCTATCCGATATGAAGCCAAGAACGGGTTCATCACCTTGGATCGCTCGTGGAAAGCAGGCGATGTCGTCGAACTCGATTTCCCGATGCCGGTTCGCCGAATTGTCAGCAACGAAAAAGTCACCACCAACAAGGGTCGAATCGCGGTTCAGCGGGGCCCGATCGTTTACTGCGCCGAGTGGCCCGACAACACCGGAGGTGTCCGCAATCTCCTTTTGCCGGACGATGCAACGCTGACACCAAAGTTCCGCCCCGATCTGCTGAAAGGTGTGACCACTCTTGAGGGGCAGGCTGCCGGTCTCGCTTTCGCCAGTGACGGTGCCGTCGTCGAAAACAAGCGGACCATCAGCCTGATTCCCTATTTCGCATGGGCGAACCGGGGCCGTGGTGACATGATGGTTTGGATCCCCAACTCCAGATCGGTGGCGCGACCCACTCCGTTACCCACGATTGCTTCGAAGGCGACCATCCGAACTTCTGGCGGCAACGGCCCCCGCGCAATCAACGATCAAAGTCTCCCCGCTTTCATGGGCGACGACTCGTCCCCGTTTTTCCATTGGTGGCCAAAGAAAGGAACCACCGAATGGGTCGAAATGACGTTAGCCCAAGAGAGTCAAGTCTCCGAATCGACAATCCATTGGTTCGACGACACGGGTCGCGGCGAATGCCGCGTTCCCGAATCCTGGCAGCTCTTCTATCGCTCGGGCTCTGAATGGAAGCCCGTTGAAGGAGCCTCGAGTTATGGCGTCGTCAAAGACCGGCCCAACCGCGTGACGTTCAAGCCCGTCCGGACAACCGCGCTTCGTATTGAAGTAAAACTTCAAAAGACTTGGGCG
>CAMLEL010000316.1 GCA_946478935.1 uncultured Armatimonadota bacterium | reverse complement strand
AGCGCCTCTCTGTGGAAGAGGAGGTCGTGGGTTCGAGACCCATTATCCGCCCCAAAAGGCATTCATGGATAGCACCTCGAGAAACCGCATCCTTCGGGCCGATTACTAGCCATCTCTTCAGATCGGCTGTTTTGGACGCATTACCTTGCGTCCCCGTCTTCAATACGAGAGATATCCATGCTTGAAAAGCTCCAAGAAATAGAAAAGAAGTTTGAATCCGTCGAGGCTGATTTCAATAACCCGGCGATCGTGACCAACCCCAAGGAGATGCAGCGACTCGGCAAACTCCGAGCCGAGCTTGAGCCCATTGTCACGACGATCCGCGAGTATGCAAAAGCAAGGACCGATCTTGCTGATGCCCACGAGTTGCTGACCGACCCGGAAATGAAGGAGCTCGCTGCTGCTGAGATCGACCCTCTGAAAGCAAAAATCGAGGCCCTCGAACTGGCTCTGAAGAATATGCTGGTTCCCAAAGATCCCCTCGATGACAAACCCGTTATCATCGAGATCCGGCCCGCCGCCGGAGGTGATGAAGCGGCTCTGTTCGCCGGCGAACTCATGCGTATGTATCTTCGCTACTGTGAGCGGCGGCGTTGGAAAACCGAAGTCGTTGAAATGGAAGAAAGCGGCATCGGTGGCGTTTCACGGGCGGTCTTCAACATCAACGAGCAAGGCGCCTACAGTCAGCTCAAGCATGAGAGTGGTGTCCACCGGGTCCAACGAGTCCCTGCGACTGAAAGCCAGGGGCGAATCCACACCTCGACCGTCACGGTCGCCGTTCTGCCCGAGGCCGAGGAAGTCGATGTCGACATTAAAAACGACGACCTGGAAATCTCAACCTTCTGCTCGTCTTCGGCCGGCGGACAGCACATGCAGAAGAACGAGACTGCAATTCGGATTATTCATAAGCCGACTGGCACAGTGGTCACTTGTCAGGACGAGCGCAGCCAAGCTCAAAACAAGCTCAAAGCAATGACCGTCCTGAGGGCCAAGATCTACCAACTGGAGCAGGAGCGGCTTGCCGCCGAGCGCTCAGGTTTACGCAAGGGTCAGATCGGTAGCGGTGATCGCAGCGAGAAGATCCGAACCTACAACTTTCCACAGAGCCGCATTACCGACCATCGAATAGGATTCCAGGCCCATAACATGATCACCTTTATGGACGGCGATATCCAGGCGATGATCGATGCCCTTGTTCAGGAAGAGCAGGCTCGAAAACTGGCCGAGCAGGAAGAGGCGGCCTAATTGGGCGATCGGGATCCAAACGAGGGCAGTATCGACCCGATGGTCGCCGAGTTTTGGCAGCTGGGTGAAAACCTGCAAGATCGCATCCTGGCCTCCGGCTATGAACAGGAAACCGTCGATGGCATCGCTGTCGACATCCACGACCTCCTCCAAGCCGCTGACCTAATCCGAGATTCCCTCGCCCCCGGGGTGATTGCATCGGAAAACCTTGCCGATCTTCGCGCCGCCGTGGATCGTCTCAAGTTCGAAATCGACCACATGGAGTGGCATTGCCGGTCTGCTAAGAGTTATCTTCAGGCTCTTGAAGCTCACCTTGTCGATAAGGCGTGAGTCGCGGCGCCCACAACGGCACCGCCCGTTGGTATTCGGCATATGCCGCACCAAACCGTCGATGCAGATCAGCCTCTTCCCAGGGTCTGGCCAGCGCGTGCCAGACCACGGCTCCCAGTATCGAGTAAACCAGCACGCCCCAGGATCCAAGAACCAAGGCGACGGCCACTCCTTGAAGGATGCCCGCCAGAGCCATCGGGTTCCGAATGTACCGATACGGCCCGATCAGCACAAACCGGTTGGCAGTATCCAGTGGCAGCGGGGTTCCCTCCCCATAGACTGCAAAAAGCATCCCGCATGAGAATCCGAGAACGCTGGCTGCTCCAAACAAGGTCCAGCCGAAAAATCCAGAAAGCTCGAATCCCGGTAATCCCAGCATGCGTTCGAGAGAAACGATGATCAGTGGGAGCACCGCCAAAAACAATCCCCACATTCCCACGATCTGGAGCAGCGTCTTGCCAACGTTCTGCCAGACTGGCGCGGTCCTGGCAACCCGCGGATGCTCAGGCATCTTCATCGTCATTCAGTCTCGTGACAATCGCCCCCAATACCACGGTTGCCTCCAACATTAAAACCGCCCCAAGACCTGCGCGACCGGTCGAAACCGTCTGGCCAATACACGCCAAAGTAGCATATCCGACCCCGCCGGTATGCAGAAGGAACAGCGAAGGACCCCACGACCGCCGATTCTGAAGCCCGAACGAAGCCGCCAGTCCGAGTGCGACGAAAACTGCCGCATCTGGCAGAAGCCAGTCACTCCAACTGGCCGGATACGCAAAAAACCAGACTCGCCAGTCTGGCCGCAAAAACATGGCGATCCACCATGCCGCAACGATGGCAGCCTGGAAGGATAGATACCGTGAGATCGCCCGATGTCCGATCTTCATTCACAATAGAGACGGACACCGGGCGAAAAGGGCTACTTTCTGCGGATCGTCAGAGACGCAGATTTCGTCACGTTTCGGTAACTCGCTGAGATGGTTGCCGACACGTTCTTGTTCGGCCTCGTGGTCGAGACCGTGAAAGTCGCCGACGTTTGGCCGGCCGGTACGGTGACAGATCCGCTGACCGTGGCATAGGCCGAGTTCGACGTAATCTGAATCACGGCCCCTTCAGACGGCGCAGCCGCCGTAAGGGTGACGGTCGCCGTGGCAGGAGTCCCTCCCCGAACCGAAGTCGGGCTCAGCGATAGCGATGCCAATTCTGCGTCGGTTGGTGGTGGCGGAGGCGGAGGCGGCGTTCCGCTCACGGTCCAGCTGAAAACCGTCGTCTGCCAACCATTCGTCGCCGATACGATCGTGCCAATGCCCCAAAACGTTGTGTCATCCGTCGGATCCACATCAAAGTAGTCGCCCCACCGCCCGGCGTAGGCAGAACCCTCGCTCGTGGCCAAAACCTGCGGAGCGCCCATCGCCCCAGGTTGGTCGGATGCCGACCGCGCGGCAAACAGCAGATTGGCCGTCACGGATGAATTGCTTCCGGAGAAGAGGGCTGAGATGCTTCCCTCAGCATTCAGGCTGATCGCCGGGCAGAAGTAGTTCATACCGCCGCTGCTGATGTTTCCGGATTGACCCAAAGTCGGTGCCCCACCCGGGAATCCATTGGTTGCCACCTCATACCAGCGCGAGGAAATGACACTTCCGTCTTGGATGTTATGGGCCATCACCAATTTGCCCGCTCGCCAAGTCACGTTGTAGACGCGTCCGTCGACTGTGTCGAGCATTCCGCCCGTGCTTTGGGCGTCTGTCGTCGGGCCGCTGTTGGAGGGCACGGTCACGCTTGCCGACTGAATCGATGGCGATCCGGAAGGGTCGTTGATCGAAAAGATCTTGACGCCACTCGACCCATTGCGAGAAGCGGCATAGATGTTCGGCATATCGCCGATCATTTCCGCTATCTGGACGCTCGATGAACCGGTATCGATAAACGACGTTGCATCCGCTGGCCCGCCCGACAGAATATCAGCGGTCGGAATAACAACGAACTGGGCGCCGCCAAATCCGCTCACGAATCCAAACATGTTCCCGCTGACCACATAGGCATCCT
>CAMLEL010000315.1 GCA_946478935.1 uncultured Armatimonadota bacterium | reverse complement strand
GGCTATGGTTAAGGGCTGTCCGGAGGCTGAAATAGAAGGCGACCAGCGATAGAACGAAACCAATCAGAAAGAGCGTTCCCTGGGCACCGTAGGCCGTTGTCACGACCTCGGGGTGGCGTACGTCGTGTCGATACCACAAATAGTCGGTATAGGGACCCAGACCGGCCAGCAGAAAAATGACCAGCAGTAACGCCAATCCACAACCACAACCCCGACGCGCGACCTTTCGCAAGTCTTCGGGATTGAGTTCAATTGGCGGGATGCGGCTGCCGTCCATCCCTAGCGTTATACTCGTTTAGCGAAGCTCTTCAGGGCCCGGACCTTGCATCGCCAACTTCAATCCCATGAATAGGGAAACGATCGCCCAGATGTGAAAGGCGATGCTCAGCCACGAGGTCTGATAAAACGGAACCAGCAGCAGCGTGTCCAAGATCAGGATAACGATTCCCGCGATAAAAGCCCACACCGATCCTCGACAAGCCATGTAGCCGAGAAATGCAAGGAGGATGATGACCACGGCGGAGGCAACGATCGTGATCGTCTTTGCCATCGGCCCGAGCGTATTGCCGATGCCGGACAGATATTGGGTCAATCCCAGCCCCATCGAAAAAGACATCGTCCCGCCTGAGGCGTGAATCACGGTATTCACCGCCGAAAGCGCCGCCACCCAATACAGCCAAGAAGCTGATGGGGAAAGTCGAGGGTCCGCGGCGTTTTGGGGTGCCTGTTGCATGTTTTCAGAAGTAGTGACGTTGGCCGCGTAATGTTTGGATGGAGAATTCGTGGCTGACTTATCTACTTCCAGTCGGTTAGGAAGCATTGGCTGTGGAACAGTGATCAAATCGGATACAGCTACCGCTTATCTGATTTTCAGCGAAATCTTCTCTACGAGGCTACATGCAGCGTCTTCTCATGGGTGTACACCGCCAAGCCGGTTTTTCCCCCCTTTGGTTTCCGGACGTATTTCTTCAACGTGTAGTCCACCGGAACATAGCCTGCATGCTTGCTCGGTGAATTCTGGACCGCTACCTTTGCCGCAAATAGCATCGTCTCCCGCTGGACCTTTTCAGGATGGTTCATGGTTTGGATGACAACGTGTGCGGAAGCTGACCCGCGAATGTGGAGCCACCAATCATTTGGCTTGGCGACACGAAGCGTGAGATAGTCGTTGCTTTCGGAATTCTCGCCGTAGAGGACCCGGTAGCCGCCCGGTGCCAGCAGTTCGCGGATCCGATGCCCTTCGTAGGGCCGCTCTTCCTTGACCGCCTTGGGCGTCGGCGGCTTGTTGAGCCACTTCTTGGCCCGAGCTTCCTCGTAGAGCGCTTCGACTTCTTTGAGTCGCTCGGCTTGGTCCAGCCGTTGCAGAAAGCCATGAATGTCCTGCTCGTCAAGCGTCAGCCTCTCGAACTGATCCGCTACGAATCCGAGTCTGGCTTTTGCCTTTTTTGCCTTTTCAAAGTATCGGTTGGCATTCTCCTTGAAGCCGAGATCTGGATCCAGTTTGATCGACACCGGCTGGCCGTCGTAATCAGCGGCCTCCAGCTGACTCGTACCAGGCTCGAGTGAATGTCCGAACGCAAGAATGAGATCCCCCAGCGTTTGCTGCCGGCTCGCCCCCTTCCCTGCTTCCCTCGCCTGAGCCAGATCACTCAGTGCCGCTTGGCGGGCAATCAATACCCTTTGGACTTGGCTCCTCAGGCTCGACTTAAGGGCATCGGCTCTGGCTTGCGGAATCGCCTGATCGAATCGCTGTTCGAGCGCTACCGAAATACTCGACTTGGCAATTCCCGCCAATCCAGCCTTGTCGAGTGCGAGTGGGTAGGCGCCTACACCTGCGACCAAGGTCGGCTGATACGTGCCTTCGATGACGGCTTCTTGGATTTCAGCCAGTGGGAACGGACCCTTTGGCGAAATCAGCCCAATAAGAAAAGGGGATGCCCCTTCTTTTGTCTTCAGGTCTTCGCCGGGCTTGGCTTCAAGCAGAGATTGCCTCACCTCGAATGGAGGCGGCGCATACTTGGATCCGGCTTGAATCGGTCGGACGGACTTGCTTTTCCCGATCCACTTGGCCGCCGCAACCACCCGATTCTGGGAATCGAGCAGCATAAGGTTGGAATGCTTGCCCATCAGTTCCGCAACGAGCTTGAAATCTCCTTCCGGTCCCTCAAATTCAATTTCCAAGATACGATCGAATCGAACCTGTTGGATGGACGTGATCCGAGATACTCCGACCCGAGCCCGGAGTGCTGTGCAGAATTGCGGCGGAGACTGGGGATTTCCGGGCTTGCGTGTGACGATGTGAACCCTTGCAAACTCCGGGTGGCAGCTTAAGAGCAAGAATCCAGCGCCAGCTTGGCCGGAATAGAGCTCAAACACGACATCAGTCTCAGTGGGTTGGCTGATGCGCTGAACCTTCGAACCCACAAACGCCTGCAACTCGTGGACCACCGATGCGAGCGTTAGTGAGTCGAATGGAATTCTCATGTCGTAAGCAAGGCTCTAAACCAAGGATTCAAACTTCTCTACGTCCTTCTCAATTTGGGCCAAAGAAGCTGCCCAGAATTCCTTTTGTCGAATGTCGATACCAAATCGGTCGGCGAGGGTTGCCGCATCGGCAAGCCCAGTGGAACTCAGCAGTTCGTCGTATCGATCGTGAAATCCAGTTGGCTCGGACTGATATATCGCGTACAAGCCTAGACCAAACAGCAGGCCAAACATGTACGGGAAGTTGTAAAACGAATAGGTCGAGTAGTAGTGAGGCTTCACGGCCCACATGTAGGGGTGGAGTTTTTCAGGGTCCAGACCGTCACCGTAGGTTTTGCGCTGCGCGTCCAACATCAACTCAGAAAACTCACTCGAAGCCAGATCGCGCTCGCTCCGTTTGGCGAAAACTTCCGATTCGAACAGATAGCGAGACGTGATATCCACAACCACTTGGCATTGTCCTTGTAGGGATGCCTCAAGGATAACGAGCTGGTCGGCCGTACCCATCGAATTCAGCGCAGCCTCTTTGATGATCGTCTCGCAGAAGATGCTCGCCGTCTCGGCCAATGTGGCCGGGGACTCCCTGTTCAAGATGGACTGTCTGGAGAGGCAAAGGTTGTGATATCCGTGACCAAGTTCATGGGCCAATGTGCTGACTGATCCGTAGGATGGATCGAAGTTCATCAGAATTCGGCTCTCGTCATCCCGCGTTTCGGAACAATATGCTCCTCCAACTTTCCCCGGTCGTGGACCGGCATCGATCCAGTTTTCACGGAACGAGCGGCGAGCAAAGTCGCCCATCTTTGTTGAATAGGCTGAGAAGTTCTCCGCAACAAAGTCGCATGCCTCTTGGTACTCCCAAGATTTGGTGCTTTTTCCAACGGGGGCAAACAGGTCATAGAAGGCCAGTCGATCGGTTCCGATCGCTCTTGCCTTGGCCTTGAGGTAACGCCTAAACATCGGAAAGGAGTCGCTGGCGGCGGACATCATCGCTTCGAGAGTCGCCTGATCCATGTTCTGTTGAAATACAGATTCAGCTAGCGGCGAGGTCCAACCTCTTGCCTTGCACAGCGTCGACACCTCACCCTTGATGCCATTCAACGAGGCGGCGATTGGCAACTCGATCTTCTTCCACGCTTC
>CAMLEL010000314.1 GCA_946478935.1 uncultured Armatimonadota bacterium | reverse complement strand
TAGACGAATGATTCGAATTGCGTGGCAAGCAGCATATAAATCAGGGCGATCGCCAGCAGCACGCTGAACCCCAGACCACTGAATTCGCGCTGACGCCGAAGCTGCTGATCGCCGAAGGACCAATACATCCCATCCCCAAACTCGACTTTATCCAAAGCCGCGGAAATATCCGCCTGAACCTCACTTTCAGATCGGTCGACGACTCGACCCGTTACCGCAACATATCTCTGCCGATTCAGGCGTGTGATTTGGTTGGGGCCCGTGCCAATCTCCGGCTTGGCTACCTGACCAAGCGTGATTTGTCGGGGAGGGCTACCGGGGACGGTCTTCACGGGAAGTTGCATCAAACTTTCGATGGTCCTTCGATCTTCCTGCGGAACCTGAACGTAGATCGGATACTGAAACCCGCCTTCCTGATAGTAGGTGGAAAGGGAACCGCTCGTGCTTACTCCGATCGCCCGGGCGATGTCGGAAAAGGAGACACCCAACTGGGCCGCTTTCTGTCGGTCTACGGACCATTGAAGTTCAGGCGTCGCGTCTTGGACTGACAAGTCAACACCTTCAAGCCCGGGAACGTCTTGCAACGCATCTTGAACGACTCTCGCCTGCTGGATGATTGCGTCCATGTCGCTGCCGAAAATGTCGACTTGCATCCCTTGGTTATTTCCCGCCAGACTGTTCGCGACCAGGTCGTATGGTTGGGCGATCGGCCGGATACCGGCGATGCTTCCCAGTTTTCTTTGGATGCCCTTGATCACATCCTCTGTTGGCGTTTTGCGATCTGCCTTGAGTCGCACGGTTGCTGACCCTTCGTTGGAGTTGCCAGATCCCGTAGTGCCGCGAATACTGAAGTTCGCTCCAGCGGCCAAGAGGATGGTCTCCACTTCGGGAGTTTCCAGCAGAACCTTCTCGACCTGCATCATCTTGTCGTAGGTCGTATCGAGTTCTGTGCCGATGGGAAGTCGCACTCTGACTGTAAAGTCACCCGTATCCGTTTTGGGAAGCGTCTCGGTACCGATAATCGGCACCAACGGCAAAACCGCAACCGTGAGCCCGACGGCTCCGATTAAAACGAGCCAGCGATGTTTGATGGCCCATGCCAATCGATCATGATAGGCTTGATCCATCCGGTTGAAGAATCTTCCGACTGCATCGAATACGCGCGTAAGGGGGCCAACTCTCTTACCGCGCTGTTGGCGAAGCTCCGGATGAGCTTCTTCTTCGACTTCTTCCTCGCGGATCACTCGGGAGGCAAGCATTGGCACAACCGTCACAGCATCTAGCAGTGAAACGGCGATCGAGAAGATCACGACGAGGGCAAATTGCGTGAAGGTTTGGCCGGATTGACCCTGGATTAACAGCAGCGGTAGGAAGACAACCATCACCGTGAAGGTGGAGGCAACAACCGCCGACATGATCTCGTTCGTCCCCGTTACCGCGGCATCGGATGCTTTGCGTCCGTCTCGTTCGATGTGTCGGAAGATATTCTCGAGCACTACGATGGCGTCGTCGACGATCAACCCCGTCGCGAGGGCCAAGCCGCTTAGGGAGATCGTGTTGAGCGTGAAGCCAAGGAAGTACATCAGGGCAAAGGTGCTGATGATGGATATGGGAATCGAAAGAGCCACAACCATCGTGCTGCGCACGCTTCGCAAGAAGAACATGATGACCAGAATTGCGAGGATGCCGCCGATGACGGCGGTCTCCTGCAACTCAACCATCGACTTTTCGATAAAGCCGGATTGGTCATAGGCTTTGCCGAATTTAAGTTCCGGATAACGCGTCTCGATTTCTTTGACTTTGGCCTCGACATTGCCGACCGCCTGGACGGTATTGGCCCCACTTTGCTTGGTCACGGATACAGCGACGCTTGGCTTCCCATCGAGCCGGGTAAAGACGCGCTGCTCTTGGCTGGCATCTCGGATCGTCGCGACCTCGCCGAGTGTCAGGTTGCGCCCGTTGAAGGCGCCGATCGGCATCGCTCGCGCATCCTCAAGTGACTTGAAGTAGCCAATGCTCCGGATCGAATACTCTTTTCCGCCATCTTCGGCGATCCCAGCCGGAACGGTGATATTTTCGGCTTCCAGACGGCGAATAATTTCGGCGAGGTTGATGCCGTATGCCTCGATCCTGGCAGGGTCGACCTCAACTAGAATTGCGCGCTCCTGACCGCCAGTCACATTCACTTGGGCAATCCCGCCAGACGCTTCCAGAATCGGGGCAACCTCATTGTCCAGGAGAGTTCGAAGCTTGATCGGGTCTTCGATGCCAGACACGCCGTAGATCAAGATCGGCAGAGTCGATGGATCGAACTTGAAGACAATCGGGTTTTGGATGTTGGGATCATTGGGAAAGGTGCGCGCTGCCCGTTGAACGAACTGAAGGACATCACTCGCCGCCTGATCGACATCGACTCCGTAATCGAGTTGAATGCGGACCGAGGAACGCCCAAGCTGCGATGTCGAGCTTACGTTGTACAAACCCGGAACCGAGGAGACGGCTTGCTCGATGGGTCGGGTCAACTGGGTCTCGATTTCCTCGGGCGCGGTGTTCGGCCATTCGGTGTTCACCACGACGGTCGGGATATCGACCTTGGGCAATAGATCAATTGGCAGCCTGAACAGGCACACGATCCCAAGCAGGGTGAGCGCGGCGATTCGCATCGTAACCGCGACCGGTCGTGTAACGGAAAAACGAGCAATGCTCACGGGCGGCCCTTTCCTCCTTGCGGCAAACTGACCTTCTGGCCTTCCCGCAAGGTGGAATAGGAGAGTTGGACTACCCTCTCACCGGGCTTCAGGCCAGACCGAATCTCAGCGGTTTGGCCGTCGGTCGCACCAACTTCAACCTCACGAACGGCGACTTCGCCCGACTCGGCAACCACACGAACGGTGGTCTTGCCATTCGAGTCGTTGATTGCTGATTTGGGTATGGCCACGGGAACTTGGGAACGATCGACCGGAACCACGATTCGGCCAAACATGCCGGGGCGCAAGGTGCGATCAGCGTTGTCGAGCTTCACCTGAAAATCGAATTGCCGAGTCTGTGAATCGGCAGATGGGTTCACATGGCTCACGCGACCAGTCCAAACTCGATTTCCGAATCCTTCAATGCGAACTTGGACGCTTTGGCCAACGTTAACCTTGTCGGCAAGTTCGATTGGAAGCGAGGTTTTGACCAGGAGCCAGTCGAGTGACTGCACGGTCAAAATCGGCTGTCCGGTCGTGGCCATACTTCCCGGATCAGCCTGCCGAGCGGTCACGATTCCGTCGATCGACGACCTCAGAACCATGTCGTCACGCTTTGCTCGCGCCTGGTCCAGTTGAGCCTGGGCGGATGCGACTCCGGCTGACAGAGCATCCAGATTTGCGCGGTAGGCGGCCGTACCCGTCCGATTGGCCTGGGCAACTTTGAGGGCCGACTGTGCCTGATCCACGCGTGCCTCGGCCGTTTTGACACTTGCTGAAGCTCGATTCTTTGAAATCTGCAGTTGGTTCTGGGCCGAATTCAACTGGGCTTTGGCCGAATCTCGAGCGGACCGGGCGGATTCCAACTGCGCTTTAGCCACTTCGACAGCCTTTTCTGAGACTGTGAGATTTGCGCGCGCATCGTCGACCCTTTGGTT
>CAMLEL010000313.1 GCA_946478935.1 uncultured Armatimonadota bacterium | reverse complement strand
TCTTGACCGGTCGACTTCTTCAGCGATCGACCGGGGAATGAACGTCGATCCCAGTTCGATGGCGTTGGACTTGGCATTGTAAAAGGCCGCTCCAAAATCGGTCAGGAGCCAGATCCGGGGTCCAAGCCAGGCAATCGAGCGAACTGTACTCGTAATGCCTGCCGGCTTAAGGTCGATATTGAACTGCCGGTCGTCGGGCGTGCGGAACACCAGTGTTTGATCGGTGGCTCCATCCCACGAACCATACTTGTCGCGAATCGACGTCGGGCGGCTTCCCAATACCCACGCGATGCCATGGGAAGATGCCGCCACCGCGCTGACAACTCCTTTGGCGCCCGAAGGAAGCATGGTGATGGGTTCACGCGTACGCGCATCGTACACGTGCACTTCGCCGTTATTCGTTCCGGCATAGATCCGCCCCGCAACACCGGCCAGAGCCGTCGCATGGATGAGGGGCATCGGCTTTGCTTCCTGCTGAGCGAGAAGAATGGCGAAAAGGGCGATCGAAGTCACTGCTACCTTATGACGTCGGAAAACTCAGCGATGTTTTGAATCCACTTATGGAGCAACTTGTGGAATTAAGCCGATAACCAATACAGACATGGCATCGCACCGTATGAGGCTGGGAGAACTGCTGACCTCGCTCCGATTGGTCACACCAAAGCAGTTGGAGCAGGGATTGGAAGTCCAAAAATCGTCGCCGGCGCCGCTCGGCACGATCCTTGTCGGGTTGGGTTACCTTTCCGAAGATCAGCTGTTGAACGCATTGGCGGCTCAGTATGGAGTAGCCCCATGGCGATTGTCCGATCGTCCTCCAGCGGCAAGCATCATCGCCAAGGTTTCACCGGAAGTGGCGCGTACCTATCAGATCCTGCCGGTGGACACGCGGGGAGACCTGCTGGTTCTCGCGATGCGAAATCCAATGGACGTGGATGCGATCGACCTCGCCCACAATATGAGCGGGATGCGGATTGAACCGGTCCTGGCTGATTCCGAACGCCTCGTCCGAGCGATCGACACCGCCTATGGTTCTCCTGTGCGAGTTGGGGGAGCCAACGTCGATAAATTGGTGATGGACGCAATCAACGATAGTTCCGGTGCGCCGGCCGAGATCGTGACCGAGAGTGACAAAGACATCGACTCCAAGCCGGTCGTCAGTTTGGTCAACCAGATTATCCAAGATGCCATTCGACTTGGCGCAAGCGATGTGCACATGGAGCCGCGAGGGAAAAAGGTCGATGTGCGATACCGCGTTGATGGAGATCTGCGCCTGGTTCGGGAAGTGCAGATCGCCATTCTGCCGATGTTGACGACTCGGCTCAAAATCATGGCAGAGCTCGATATCGTTGAGTTCCGGCTCCCGCAGGATGGTCGGTTCAGTGTGCAAATTGACGGAAGAGAAGTGGACTTGCGGATGTCGGTCCTCCCCAATCGCCACGGTCAACGAATCGTGTTGCGAGTTTTGGACAAGAGCGCTTCTCTCAAGCAGCTTCCGGAGTTGGGCTTTGCTGAGGACCACCTGGCGATCTTTCGGAATCTCGTTCAAAAACCCTATGGCCTGCTCTTGGTTACTGGCCCGACTGGAAGCGGAAAGACCACGACTCTCTATGCTGCACTGGATGAGTTGAAGACCGAGCGCAGCAACATCATGACCTGCGAGGACCCGATCGAATACGACATCGAGGGAATCAATCAGTCTCAGGTCTTTGAGAAGGTCGGTTTGACCTTCGCCAAGCAATTGCGGGCAATTCTGAGGCAAGACCCAGACGTGATCTTGGTGGGCGAAATTCGAGATGGCGAGACGGCCCAGACCGCCATTCGAGCGTCTATGACGGGCCACATGGTGCTGAGCACCCTGCACTGCAACGATGCCCCGAGCGCGATTCCCCGCTTATTCGACATGGATACGGATCCGTTCTTGCTCAGCACATCCCTCATCGGCGTCATGTCGCAACGCTTGCTGCGGAGGCTCTGCTCTCACTGCAAAGACATGCGTGAAGCAACGGACTTTGAAATGGACGCGCTCTACACGTATATGCCGGAGTTACGCGAAGAGCTTCCGGGAAAGATTGACTTGGCTCAATCTGTGGGATGCCCCAAATGCGGAGGAACGGGATACAAAGGTCGCACCGCGGTGCATGAGATCATGCCCGTCATGGGAGAAGTCGCCAAGGCGATAGCGTCCCGCGCCACTCTGGATTCAATCAAAGAGGCTGCGCATGCGTCCGGCTACAAGCCAATGCAGCACTCAGCCATGATGATGGTGCTTGGTGGCGAGACGACCGTTGAAGAAGCCAGACGGCACGTCTATCTGGACACGATCGTTAGAGACCGACGCGGGCACATTCACCTCGCCGCCTAACCTGCGCCAGCAAGGCCCAGTGGCAAAGCGTTTGCCCGAAACGCATCGATGAGATTTTGGATGTGCTCTTCCAATGGCAGATTGATTTCCTCTGCCCCCTGATAGACTTCGTCCCGGTGCACGCCAGCAGCAAAGGCGGGCATTTTCAGCTTTTTGAGCACGCTCTTGACTTCAACCTCAGCAATGTCTCGTGAAGGACGCACGAATGTGACGGCGGTGATAAAGCCGCTGAGTTCATCGCAGGCATAAAGGTACTTCTCCATCGCGGATTCTCTGGAGATTCCCGAATAGTTGGCGTGAGAACCGATCGCGCGAATAATCTCTGGGGGCCAACCCCGATCCTCGAGCAAGCGCATGCCCCAGGCGGGATGCTCGTCAGGATGAGATTCGTAATCAAAGTCATGCAGGAGCCCAGTGATTCCCCATTGTTCGACTTCCTCGCCAAGCCTTTGGGCATACCATCGCATCGCCGTTTCGACACACATGCAATGTCGCCGGAGCGACTCGGACTCCGTGTGGTGGCAAAGCAGATTCCAAGCGGCTTCTCGGTCAAACATCAATCGTGATTGTGCCCAAATCAGGAATATCGTTGCTTGTGCGTGATGTGGGGCTTGAGAGGGTATCTTAGACACTCCATGAGAATTCTCGCAGCGCTTGCGCTGTGCTGCATTTCGGTTGCCGCGCGAGCCGAGCGAGTCTTCCTCGTCCCCTTGGACAATCGGCCGGCTGCGGGCCAATTTGCACAAATGATCGGCGCCATGGCCGACGTTCAAGTGGTCATGCCGCCCTATGAGACCTTGGGCCGCTTCATCCAACCGGGCAACCCGGAAGCCATCCTCAAATGGCTGGAGCAGCAAACGTACGATGACGTACCAGCGGTGATCATTAATACCGACATGATCGCCTACGGGGGATTGATCGCAAGTCGTACGAGCGACGCTTCGCTGGCTGAAGGAATTGGACGGCTCCGTCGACTTGCCAAAGTTCGCGCCAAGTTTCCAAAAACAAAGTTTTACTTATTCTCGTCGATCATGCGTCTGGCGCCAACGGCGACCCGAGCCACCGCCGCATGGCGACTTCAGCTCTCACGATACGCAGAATTGAAAGATCAGTATCGGAGACTGCCAACTCCCGACCTTAAGAAACGCATCGATAACCTCGTTGCAAAGATTCCTGGATACGAGATTCTGCGCTACGAAGAAACGCGTGCCCGCAATCTCGAACTCGGTCGAGAAATGATCAAAATGATCGCTCGTCGTCAGTTCGATTACC
>CAMLEL010000312.1 GCA_946478935.1 uncultured Armatimonadota bacterium | reverse complement strand
GCCGGGTTCAAGCTTTACGAAAATAAGGGTGCGCCACTGCTTGCCAACCGGTTTTTTGGAGGCGGTGACCAAGGGCAAGTTCAGGTTCAAGTGACGATGCCTCCGGGTTCGTCGTTGGAGCGGACTACGGCGGTTGTCGAACGCATCGAGAAAATCGCGCTGGGCCTTCCGGAAACGGAATATGTAACGAGCCAAGTAGGTGCTTTGAGCGGTGGTTTCGGCGTTGGCAACACGGGTTCGCAATACGCAGGCGTGACGATCGACTTGATTCCAAAAGCGGCGATGCTCGATTCGCTGATGTTCTGGACGGATCATGGCGAGGTTCGCTCAAAATCATCGACAACGATTACGAGCGAAATTCAGCAGCTGATCGGCAAGGTTCCCGATGCGAAGATCGTTGTGACGACGGGTGGCGCATTCGGTGGCGCCCCGATCGACGTTCGCATCATGAGTCCGAACCCGGACCTCGTTCCGGCCGCAGCACAGAGAGCGCTCGAAGTCATGTCGGAAATCGAGGGCCTGGTGAGCTTAGAGTTGAGTTCGAAGCCAGGCAAGCCCGAGATGCTGATCCGCCCGGAGCGCGTGAGACTGGCAGACAACGACGTCTCGGTCCAGCAGCTTGGCAGTGTGACCAGAACGCTGTTTGAAGGTGACACATCAGCCAAATACCGCGAAGCGGGACTGGAGTACGACATTCGCGTCAACCTCACCGATGACGTTCGGCAAGACACAGAAGCAATTTCATCGGTGCCCATCAAGTTCGATCAAGGCAATCCGGTATTTTTGGGCGATTTGGCGGAGATCGTGACAAGCGTTGGCCCGGACAAGGTGGAACGGCGAGACCGACAACGCCAGATTGCGGTTACCGCACAGCTATTGCCAGGTTACGTGACATGAACGATGGGCGCCGTCATCATGACGAAGCTCAACGAATCCAAGGCGGCCGGTGAGATTCCCGAAGAGATCACGTTTAGCCAGGGCGGCGAGAACGAGGTCCAGGCGAGGGAGTTCCCCTATCTTGGCCAGGCGTTTGGGCTCGGCTTGATTTTGGTGTTCCTGGTTCTTGCCAGCCTCTTCGACAACATCCTTTATCCGTTTATCATTCAGCTTGCGCAGCCGCAGGCGTTCGTTGGCGCGCTGCTGGCGCTGATGATGACGAACCAGCCTCTCGACCTCGTTGGTATGATCGGCTTTATTATGTTGATCGGCCTCGTCGGTAAGAACGCTATCCTGCTCGTGGACTATACGAACACGTTGCGAGAACAGGGACGCGAGCGTCACGATGCCTTGCTTGAGGCCGGCCCAATCAGGCTGCGGCCGATTATGATGACTACGCTGGCGATGATTCTGGCGATGTTGCCCATTGCGGCGGCCATCGGTCGAGGATCGGAGTTTCGTGCTCCGCTCGGAATTGTTATCATCGGCGGCTTGGCGCTTTCGACGCTGCTAACGTTGTTCGTTATCCCGGCCAGCTACACGCTCTTCGATGACCTTAGCAACGAGATCAGTGGCGTGATGCAACGGAGGCGTGAGCGGCTCGACGCGAAGAAACGAGCCAGAACGACCGAAGCGACTGGTACGGAATAAGGAAATTACCTGGGTCCGGGCTTTTGCGCCCGGGTCTCAGGTGACACTGTGCGGTCCTTCGCGCTGCCGGGCTTGAAAGTGACGATGTCCTTTTGATCCGAGCTAGGCTTGGGCTCCTGCTCGTTCACGAGACGGCGTTGGACGTCCTCGCGCATTCGCGCTCTCTTCTTTTCCTTGCGTTCTCCGCCTTTCTTCTTTCTATCGGCGTGGGCCATGCCCTTTCATACGCCGACGGAACTTAGAACGGAGGAGGAGCCTCGTCGGCCTCTTCCTTCTTGTATTGATAGGCCGTTCCGCGGGAGTCTCCCAACGAGGTTTGGTAAGGGGCGACCTCGACATGGGTTTCCGACTCAAGCTTCTTAAGGAGTTCGAGCGATCCACGGTGCTTGCCGTTGCAGCGGATGGCTTCCTGGCACATGGCAATGGCGTCGTTCTTCTGGCCGAGGCCGTAATAATGCATCGCCAAATTGAAGTAATTGCGTGCCGAGTAAGGGCCGGTTTGTACGGCGCGTTGAAGGGCGTCGGTAGCCTCTTCGTGCCTGGCCGCTTTGGCGAGTGCGACACCGAGCACCGAGTAAGCATCAGTGCTTCGCGAGTCAATTTCGAGGGCTTGTCGAGCGAGGTCGATGCCCTTTTCATAGCTTTGCTGGCGAACGGCTTCCGCCGCCTCTTCGATCAGGGCTTTTAAATCTTCTTTTGCCATGGGTCGGGTTTGTGTCTCCGGGACTCTGTGATTGTACACGTATTTGTGTCCGAACGTGAACCGAGGGGCTGCTTCGAATCAAAGTCGAGTATCGAAGTGTCTAAATATCCCGTATACTACGCGCTGACCAAACACGCGGGGAACCCCCTCGCGGCTCTCGTCAGGAGGAAGGTAAATGAAAAGCAAATTGCTATTGGCCTGTCTCGCAGGCGCCCTGGTTTCAGGGCTCGTTGCAGGCTGCAAACCGAAGGAAGATGGCGAAAACGGATCGTCCACATCTAACGCCGGCCCGGCATGGGTTCCTGAGAAGAATATTGAGTGGTTCGACGCCAGTGAGGGCGCCGAAGTCAACAGGCCCGTTTCAACGGGAGCAGGTAATGCCCAAGAGGGCGACACGATAAAGGTCGGGATCATCGCCAGCCTCTCGGGTTCTGAGCGACCCTGGGGCGAAGAGTCTCGCCGAGGCGCCCAACTCGCGATCGATCAGATCAACGAGGAAGGCGGCATCAACGGCAAGAAGATCGAACTGATCGCCGAAGATACTGGCGGGGACCCTGCGCAAGGCAAAACTGCCACCGAGCGGCTCGTCACCGGATCGAAGGTCGTCGCCGTGCTTGGAGAGGTCGCCAGCGGAGTAACGATGCCTGCGGCGGAAGTTTGCCAGGCCGCCGGCGTTCCGATAATCTCGATCGGCTCGACCCGCACGGACCTAAGCGAAGTCGGAAACATGTTCTTCCGCGTTTGCTACACCGACGCCTTCCAAGGCGCGATGCTTGCTAAATTCGCGTACGAGGACCTCGGTCTTCGTAATGTAGCGATCTTCACCGATCGCCAACTTCCGTACAGCGTTGGATTGTCGAACGACTTCCGAAGGAACTTCGAAAAGATGGGCGGCAAGATCGCAGACGAAGCGTTCTATGAGAAGCGCAGCACCGACTTTAAGGCCCAGCTAACCAACCTCAAGGCCAAGAACCCGGACGGACTTTTCTGCTCGGGCTACTTCACTGAGATCGGCCCGATCGCTCGCCAGAGAGCGGACGTCGGCCTCGACGTTCCGATGTTCGGCGGTGACGGCTGGGACTCCAGTGAGCTCCTTCAAGCCGGCGGCGAAGGCATCATGGGCACGTACTACAGCAACCACTACAGCAACCTTGAAGACCGACAAGAAGTCCGCGACTTCGTCACCAAGTTCAAGGAAAAGTTTGACGCTGAGCCGTCGAATGCCATGGGTGCTCTAGGCTACGATGCAGCAATGGTGCTGATCGATGCTCTCAAGCGCGCTGCGTCTCTCGATTCAAAGGCTATTCGCGATGCGATCGGCAAGGACCTGGATTCGATTGAGCTGACGGC
>CAMLEL010000311.1 GCA_946478935.1 uncultured Armatimonadota bacterium | reverse complement strand
GGGGAGACTCGAAACTGGTTCGAAGACGATACATTGTTGGATTGGCTCCAACTCTATGGTCAAGAACGTGGTTTCCAAAAAGACACTGACGATCCCAAGTTCGAACCGCGACTCGATATGGCGACGTTCATCTTCGCCAAAGGGCGGGAATTCGAACGCAGAGTCGTCGAAATGCTTGGCGACAAGTGTGAAATCCAAATGCCAGGTGGAGAAACTCGCGAAGAACGGGCGCAGGCGACCGAACGACTGATAAAAGAGGGCGTCGAGGCGATCTATCAAGGCACGCTCATCGACCCAGACCAACTCACCTACGGTAAGCCCGACCTGATCGTACGCAACGACATCCTCGAAAAACTTTGCGACGATCCGCCGATAAGCATCCATCCAGATCCGCACTATCGAATTGTCGATATCAAGTTCTCAACGATGAAACTACTTGTAAGCGGATTTACAGGAGCTGATCGACGTAAAGAAGCCGGGCAGCTATTTATCTACAATCGAGCGCTTGGCAAAATTCAAGACTATTTCCCAGACCAGGCCTACCTCATAGGACGAACCTACCAGAGCAAAGACGAGCGCTTCGAAAGTTGCTTCCACATGTTGGCTCCCGTCAACTTGGTCGACACAAAATTGGAGGCCGACGTGGATTCGGCTCTCCACTGGATTCGCAAACTCCGCGAAGAAGGCAAAACCTGGAACGTCCTACCGGAACCGAGCAACGACTGGATGCGGCCCAATATGGGTAACGAGCAGGATTCCCCGTGGCGTAAAGCCAAAAAAGAAATAAATCAACAGATAAAAGACCACACTACGCTCTGGCAAGTTGGAACAAGCCAAAGGGCCAATGCCATTGCAAAAGGAGTTCACAGGCACGACGACGCGAATTGCTGCGCGGAAATTTTCGGCGTGAGTGAGGGCAGGGCGAAAATCTTGCAATGCATCCTCGACGTTCAAAAACCCGAGTCACCTCCCGTAATGCCCGAGCGAATACAAACGGACCGTGAAAATTGGCACCCTAAAAAACCGCTCGAATTCTTTGTGGATTTCGAAACAGTCAATGACATGAACGACATGTTCGATGCACTGCCCGTTCGCGGCGGACAGAACCTCATTTTCATGATCGGCTGCGGACACGAAGAGGATGGTGAATGGCAATTTGAATGCTTTATCTGCGACCGAATGACCGAAGGCTGCGAGAAAGACCAAATCGATAAATGGATCGACTATATGGCAAGAACGGCCGAGCGCTTCGGAGTCGAAAAGCCGCACGTCTTCCATTGGTCGCCCCACGAGAAAGTTTCTCTCACAACCCATTTCGATTCGGCCCGCAAACGGCACCCAGATAACAACTGGCCGGAGCCGACTTGGTACGACTTCTTGAACAACGTCGTGCGAAAAGAGCCTGTCACAGTTAAAGGCGCTTACGCCTTCGGTTTAAAGGCGGTGGCGAACGCCCTGTACCTAAATGGCCTTACAGACACCAACTGGGCCAGCAGCCGTATCGATGGCATGGGAGCCATGCTCGGCGGCTGGGCATGCGATCTGGAGGCGGCAAACAGCAACTGCTCGATGCGAAATCTCGACCTCATGAAAGAAATCGAGGAGTACAACGAGATCGACTGCAAGGTGATGTGGGAGGCGATCAACTACCTACGCAAACACCACTAATACGGTCTCCCCTTGCGCTTGATCCTCGGCGGTTTGCCAGGAAGCTTCTTGCCCTCCCAAATATCAAGCATCTGCTCGCGGTAATCGTTCAGCGTGCAAATGGCGCGTGGCCCAAAAATCTGAACGACTTCGACCGCTGCAGGAAAGCTCTCTGGATTGAGCTTCCGATCCTTGCAGTTTCCCTCCTCGGGGTCGAAGCGCGGGCAGTCCTCGCAACGCATGTCTACCAGTATACGCTTAAAGAAAGGAAGGTCCCGCGGTAGTCCGCGAGACCCCTTCGATATTCGGAAACTCCGCCTAATCCGTGACTTCGATACCCATCGATCGAGCCGTGCCCGCCAGAACTCTCATGGCTTGCTCGATGTCGTTGGTGTTCAAATCGGCCATTTTGGCTTCGGCAACGGTCTTTAGCTGGGCGCGCGTAAGCTTGCCCACCTTCTCTTTCAGCGGGTTGCCACTGCCCTTCTCAACGCCCGCAGCTTTGCGCAACAGGTCGCTTGAGAGTGGCTGCTTCACTACAAAATCGTAAGAGCGATCTTCAAAAACAGTGATGGCGACGGGAAGCGTCGAGCCCATCTGGTTCATCGAAACCTCGTTGAACTTCTTGATGAACTCCATCATGTTGATGCCGGCTTGTCCCAAAGCGGGACCAATCGGCGGCGCAGGCGTTGCCTTGCCGGCCGGGATGTTGAGTTTGATAATGGATGTGACCTTTTTCGCCATTTTTTATGCTTTCTCCACGTGAGTGAAATCTAGTTCAACCGGAGTGTCCCGGCCGAAAATAGTGATGAGTACCTTGACCTTCTCGCGGTCCGCGAAAACTTCTTCGATGCGTCCGGTGAAGTCCATAAATGGACCTTCTGCAACGCGCACGGTGTCGCCCGCGTTCCAAGCCACCTTCGGCTTTTCGCGGCTCTCTTCCAAACGCCGCTGGATGCCCTGAACTTCCGTATCGTTGATCGGAACGGGCTTGTTGCCGCTGCTTACAAATCCAGTCACCCCACTCGTTGTTTTCACCAACCTTAACGAATCTTCCGTCAGGAGCATGCGAACCAAGATGTAGCCTGGGAAAACCTTTCGCTCGACAACACGTTTCTTGCCTTCCCGGTTTTGCGATACCTGTTCAGTTGGAATCAGGATATCGAGAATCTCACGGTCCCAAAGCCCCTCGACGATGGCGCGGCGCTTCAAGATCGAGGCCACCTTGTTCTCGTGGCCGGAAATCGTGTGCACGGCGTACCAGTTCGTAGGCATCGGCTAAAACTTCCCGCCTTCCATCGCAATGATCAGGTAGTGGACGATCGTGCTGGCGACATAAAGATAGATAACGAACAACACGCACACCAGCAAAACCATCGACGTGAGTCGGATGGTCTCTGCTCGTGTGGGCCAGATAACGCGGCGCATTTCCACCCCCACGTCCTTGAAGTACTGCTTCAAGCCGCCCTTCATTTTGGGCATTGGAGGGCGCACAGGCCCGGTCGGATTCGTTGGCTTTGCCATGTAGGTACTCGCGTTCCTCCGCTCGCAAGGAAGGGGGAACCCCCGTAGGATACTCTTTGCGAGACTTTTAGCGCAAGTGCCCCGTCTTATTGGCCCCGGATTTTCTTGGCTTCTTTGAACGGCTCGCCGAATAAAATATTGAGCTTCGCGGCCTGCACGGTGTCCAGGATCTTGGCGAGTTCCTCTTCCCGCTTGTCCCTGCCCTTCGTCCAGTCCTTCATCCCGTTGGGCCCCTTCCTGGCGGCCTCGAGAAAGCCTGCCCGCTCTGCCTTCTCGAACTCGGAGACCTTTGCCTTTTGATCCTCGGTCAATTCAAGGTGGGCTTGCACTTCCGCCTCGCCAAGCGACCGCATGCCGAGAACCTGGTACCGGATCTCCCGAAATCGCCGCTTCTGGGCGTCATCCAACTGCTCCATGAGCCGCCGGTCCGTTTCGTCGAACTTCTGATTCATTTGCGACAAGGTCGCCATCGAGTTCGGATTCGTCCCTT
>CAMLEL010000310.1 GCA_946478935.1 uncultured Armatimonadota bacterium | reverse complement strand
CGGACCGGGCAACGCCTCCTCCTGACGCGAATTCCGGGTCAGGGATGCGCTGCAGGTCACGACGAGCGGCTCGGAAGCATCCAGCGGATACTGTTGAAGGATGTGTACATAGCCTTCGATTGGGGGCGGTCCGGCGCACAACTTTAGGTCACCGGGCAGCCTGCCCTCGCGGAGCTTTTGGGGCAGCATAGACGTTTGCCAAATCGGCGAGTCGTCATGCCGCTGGGCCAGGTTCACCGTATAGCTCAGTCGCGGGCGGTTGGCCCCGAGTTGGAATACGACTTCGAGCGGGTCCAGCATCCTCGTCGCCTCTGTTCGTAGTCGCTCTTCTTCCACTCCAGTGCGATCTGGCTCGATTTCAGCTGGCCAGGAAGTGGCGATGCGGTAAGACATCGAATTAGACAAGGGAGCGATCGAAGACAATGTTTGACATGGCGCGCCATGAAAGGTCGCTCGTAGTTCCGGCATGCCCCAGACAAAGGCGGAACCTGACTCTCCTTCAAGGAGTTCGAATACCGAAGTCCATTCGTGTCGCTCGGTCACAAGCCGAGTTTCGCGAATCACTCGCCCGCTTCCCCGATGTTCGATAATGAGCCGATCCGGTCGCCAGGACAAGACTTGGCCGCTTAACTTGAGCGGAAGGCCCAATTCATCACAAAACAATACGGTGAAGATTCGCGTCAGCCTAATATCGGCGTAGAAACACTCGTCCCAGAAGCCTGGTTTCTCGAGCCAACGTGGAAATGGAGGAGCATAGATCGACCCGGTCCCTCCGCCCAGAAACCACTTGTCTTTGCGCTCAAGGAGAGAAAGCGGGTCCACTGTGCCGATTTTATCCATTAGGGATCAGAAAGACGTAGAATCAGCGTACAGACACCTACACACAAACACCATGAAACTTCAGACCATTCTCGCAACAGCAGGTTTGGCCCTGTCACTCCTCGCGCCCGGCGCGATCGCGCAGGACCGGCCGAAGATGGATTCTGCCGCCAAGAAGGAAGTGCTGGATCGGATGACCTCGCTCATCACGCAGTACGCCTATGTTCCGGGGGTTGATTTCAACAAGCTGAACGACCTCTTGGACAAGCAGAAGACCAACCTCGATAAAGCAGAAACGGAAGACCAATTCAGCAACGCGGTCAACAGCGCCCTCCAAGAGTTTGGATTCAGTCACATCGTTTTGATGCAGCCAGTGGCGGTCAGCGCTCGCATGAATCGGAGTTCGGTCGGAATCGGCGTGAACATCCAACCCCATGAGGAAGGCATTTTGGTAACCCGAGTGGTGCCCAAAGCGCCAGCCGACGAAGCTGGCATCTTGGCCGGCGATATCTTGGTCAAGGCCAATGGCAAGCAGATCAAGGATCCTTCCGACCTTCGGGGCGAGGAAGGTGAACAGGTCACGATCACGGTGAAGAAGACGGACGGCAAGTTCCGCGACTACACGATCACACGCCGTAAGTTCTCAACGGTTCGACCAGAAGAACTTCGCTGGGTCGATAAGGACACGGCTGCGATCAGCATCTACACCTTTGACCTCAGCTACGACCGACGCAACGTCGAGAAGTTGATGACTGAGGCCGCCAAGGCAAAGAACCTGATCGTCGACTTGAGAAACAACGGTGGTGGCGCCGTTGCGAACATGGTCCACTTTTTGGGGCTCGTCTTACCACGAGAGACGCCGATCGGCACGTTTGTTTCCAAGAAGCTGGTCGAGGACTACGTCAAGGAAAAGGGCGGAAGTCCCAACGATCTCAAGGCAATTGCCGAGTTTTCTCAGACTGACAAACTCAAGCCAATGCCAAATCGAAATTTGCAGGTTTACAAAGGCAAGATTGCCGTGCTAGTTAATGGGGCCAGCGGTTCCGCATCCGAAATCACCGCCCAAGCGCTTCGCGAGCACTTGAATGCTCCGATCATCGGAACCAAATCCGCTGGCGCAGTCCTCGTATCGGTCATGGTTCCGGTTGGCAAGACCGGCTTCATGGTCCAATATCCGATCACGGATTATGTTTCCGCGAAGGGTGTTCGATTGGAGCACAACGGCGTAACCGTGGACGCGGAAGCGAACACGCCTCAGGAGATGATGCAGAACAAGCCGGATCCTGCTTGGCAGGTTGCCCTCCAGCAACTTTCGAAAGCGGGCTAACTCGGCCCTGTCTACTTCAAGCCCTTGATTGGCCTCGGCGTTTTCCCGGTTCCCACCGCGAACGTCGAAGCCGGCAAGGGCTTGTTTACGTTTGACCAGGCAAAGGTTCGATTCGAGCGGTAGAGAACTTCCCCACCCCGGTCGACATTCGTTCCCGACAAGTCGGCGATGAGGCGGTTATCCTGGCGGATCGCCATGGTAACCCGAAGCTTGGAACTCTTGACTTCGATGATGTCTGCAGCGACTCCGCCAAGCGCCATCGTGCCGGAGCGCCTAACGCGAGAGCCGGGCGGGATCAGAGTGTCGATCGGGTTTTTTTTTCAGGGCAAGGTGGATCGGCATCACTTCCGGAACTGCTCCAACTTTGGCAAGCCAAGCGTTCACGTTATAGGCGCCCATCGAGCCACGAAAGAGTCCCTTGTTGCAAAGGAGGGTTAGCTTCTTGGAGCTCCAAACCCATTCGGCGCCAGGCTGGTGACCATACACCTTGCCGTTGGCGAATGCGTAAGTCTTCTTCTGGCCATCGGCGGTGACGACCAACTTGGCCGACTTGAGTTGGTTGTAGGCAGCCCGACTGAAGTTGACAATTCGCCGCGTGCTGGCATCGGCAAAGACGGCGGGGGCAAGTTTGGGGGGCTTGACCTGCAAAAGCGCCAGATAGGCGATGCTGGTGAGCATATCCAGTGAAGGTACCCCGCCCTATGCCAAAATGACGCTGAATGAGCAAAGACTTGGGAATCACCGCCAGGGGCGACAATTATTCCGACTGGTACAACGAATTGGTTGTAAAGGCCGATTTGGCGGATTATTCCGCCGTTCGCGGCAGTATGGTGATCAAGCCTCATGGCTACCGGGTTTGGGAGCTAATGCAGCAAGCGCTGGATGGCCTATTCAAGTCGACGGGTCACGTCAATGCGTACTTTCCGCTGTTCATCCCGAAATCGTTCTTCGAGCGAGAGGCGGAGCACGTGGCAGGCTTTGCAAAAGAGTGCGCCGTGGTCACTCATCACCGTCTCAAGGCGAATCCAGACGGCAAGGGCTTGATCGTAGACCCGGATGCCGAGTTGGAAGAGCCGTTGATCGTGCGGCCGACCAGCGAGACCGTCATCTGGAATGCTTATAAGAAGTGGATTCAGAGCTACCGAGACTTACCCTTGCTCATCAATCAGTGGGCGAACGTAGTCAGGTGGGAGATGCGGACCCGGCTTTTTTTGAGAACCGCAGAATTTCTGTGGCAAGAGGGTCACACGGCACATGCCACCTACGATGAGGCCGAAAAGGAAGCGCTTACGATCTTGCATCAATGCTATGCGAGATTCGCCGAAGAATGGATGGCTGTGCCGGTGCTGCGTGGACTCAAAAGCGAGGGTGAGAAGTTTGCGGGTGCGGATCACACCTATTGCATTGAAGCTTTGACACAGGATTTGAGATGCATCCAAGCAGGAACGTCGCACCACCTTGGGCAAAACTTTGCGAAGGCGTTCGACATCAAATATCTGGCGCAAAACAACACACTGCAGTTC
>CAMLEL010000309.1 GCA_946478935.1 uncultured Armatimonadota bacterium | reverse complement strand
CGCGCTTATATGGAAACGTTCCTCCAAAAGGGAGAGAAGGTCGACTGCGTCTACGCCCATAACGATGAGATGGCGATCGGTGCACGATTAGCTTGGGATGCGGCAAATCCGACTGTCGCTGCGCCCGTGTTCGTTGGCATCGACGGGTGCCAACAAGAGGTCATCGATCTGATCAAGGCTGGCAAGCTCGACGCCACATTCAAATACCCAACGCCGGGAGCTGCCGGAATCGAACTGGCAGCAAAGATTCTCAAGGGTGAAAAGCCAGCGGAGAAGAAAATAATCCTCCCCACCGAGCGCGTCACCAAGGAAAACGCCGACGCCTACTTAGCAGCGAATCCAAACTTGGCCAAGTAGCATCAATCGCGGGGGTTTTCTGCTTCCAAGCGCCCATCGTCACCGGACGGCGGGTTTGCCAACGGGTGCTCAGCGTCAACCGGCGCATTCACATTTCCTTTGTATTTTGGCGCTTTCGCATCTTCCTTTTGCAGTTCCGCGATCTCTGCTTCGGGCATTTCTTCTGGCTCCAATGGCGGAATCACATCTAGCTGTACGTCATCCGTCCCTCGTTGCTGAGGCGGTCGGATCACATCCAGAGGAACCAGCGGATCGATGTCCGTCGCCTTGGCACTTGGGTCATTTTGGTTGTTCATGCCTTTTGGACGATCGCCCAAATTCTCCCAGTGACCTATTGGGGCAGTTCGACCGGAACAGAATGCCAACTGCGACCATCCCTCGCAATAAGCGCTTCTCCAGCTTGGGGCCCCCACGTGCCAGCCGCATAATTTGGAAAGTCGGCTGAGGGAGTCTCCGTCCATGCATCCAAAATCGGCTGCAAAATGGACCAGGCAAAATGCTCCTGATCCGCCCTCATAAAGAGCGTCGAGTCGCCCTGCATCACATCATAAAGGAGCGTTTCATAAGCTTCCGGCGGTTCGACATGAAACGCTTCGTTGTAGAAGAAATCCATATTGACCGTCTGCAGCCTCATTCCCTTTCCCGGCTGCTTGGCCTGGAATCGCAGGACGATGCCTTCTTTAGGCTGAATGTTGATAATGAGTCGGTTGGGTTCGAAATGCGCTCCTGAGGCGCCGGGAAAAATCTGATGCGGGACTGGTTTGAACTCGATGCTGACCTGACTGAGCTTGTCGGGAAGTCTCTTGCCCGTTCGCAGATAGAACGGCACATTTTGCCATCGCCAGTTATCGATGAGCACTTTGATGGCAGCATACGTCTCAGTCCAAGATTCTGCGGCGACCCCCTCTTCATGGCGATATCCGGGGACTGCTTCACCCTGCGAATTTCCCGAACCATATTGGCCGCGCACTGCAAATTTGTACAACTCCGTCGGCGCAATGGGACGAATGGCTTTGAGGACATCAACCTTCTTGTTCCGAACTTCATCAGCTTCGAATGACACCGGCGGCTCCATCGCAATCATGCAGAGGATCTGCAGGAGATGGTTTTGGATCATGTCCCGAAGCGCTCCCGCAGATTCATAAAAGCTCCCACGCTTTTCCACGCCGACGTCTTCGGCAACCGTGATCTGCACGTGGTCGATATAACTTCGATTCCAAAGCGGCTCGAATAATGCGTTGCCGAACCGAAACGCGAGCAGATTCTGCACAGTCTCTTTGCCCAAGTAGTGATCGATCCGAAAGACTTGGCGCTCATGAAACGCCTCCATGACTGCCTGATTGAGCGATTCGGCCGACTCTAGATCGGTCCCAAAGGGCTTTTCGATTACGACGCGATCCCGATCCCGATCCGCCGACAGTCCTGCCCGATCCAGTCCCTGAATGGCGGACTGAATCATTGAGGGTGGAATGCTCAAGTAGTAGATCCGATCCGCTGGCTTCTGCCAAGTTGCCTCCGTTTGGGTGATGAGTCCACGGAGCCCTTCATAAAGCTTGATGTCGTCCAGGCTCCCAAGGGCGAACCTCAAGTTCTGCGCGAAGGCATTCCATTCCGACCGGTCGGGCTTCCCTCTTCGCGAGAATGTCTCCACCCCATCCAGCATTTCTGCTTTCCAAGACTCAAGGTCTCCCCGGCGACCGTTCCCGACGATAAGGAAGTGATCGGGAAGGAGTTTCTCGTGATAGAGGTTGAAGAGTGCGGGCAGCAACTTACGCTTCGCAAGGTCGCCGTTTGCGCCGAAGATCGTTATGATCGCAGGATCGGTGGGCCGAATCAATTGGGACCCCACTCACTGTGAAAGCTTCCCGAACGATCTGTTCGCTCGTAAGTATGAGCGCCGAAATAGTCTCGCTGCGCCTGAATGATGTTTGCTGGCAACCGGCCCGAGCGATAAGCATCGAGGTATCCAAGTGTCGCTGATAGGGCCGGGCAGGGGATACCGGTACCTGCCATACGGCGAACTAACGAACGCAACGCCGGTTGCAAGCGCTTCACGTCATTCTGGACATTGTCAGCAAACAGGAAGCTGCCGCTACCCGATTTCTCGCCCAGAGCCTGCCTGAGCGGCTCCAACAACTTTGATCGAATAATGCATCCAGCCCGCCAAACGCGCGCCGAGCCCTCCAAATCGATGTCCATTTGATGCTCGACGCTGGCACTCTGAAGAAGCGAGAATCCTTGCGCGTAGGAAGCGACAAAGGCCACGTGAAGCGCCGCCTCGACCTCCTCAGCTAGCTTTGCATCTGCGGATGCCCCGGCGAAAACCGGTCCAAGATGAGCTTCCAATGCGACGCGCTGGTCCTTCAGTCCAGACATCTGCCGGGCTGAGACCGCCGCGTCGATCGTCGGGATGGGAATACCCAGGTCCAATGCATCCTGCGACGTCCACTTACCAGTACCCTTCTGCTTGGCTTTATCCAAAACCATGTCGACCAGGTCCGCGCCGGATTCTTCGTCCTTCACCCGCAAAACATCTTCCGTGATCTGGGTGAGAAAGCCACCAAAAGGTCCTTCGGTCCATCTGCCAAACAGGTCGGCGATCTGGGCATTCGACATGCCCCCGGCCCGCCGGAGAACGTCATACGCCTCCGCAATCAACTGCATCAACGCATACTCGATCCCGTTGTGAACCATCTTGACGTAATGACCAGCTCCGCCTTTGCCAAGTAAGCCGACGCAAGGACTGCCCTCGAACTTTGCCGCGACTGACTCCAATATGGGACGGACACGCTCGTAACTTTCGCTTGTGCCTCCCGCCATCATGCTTGGACCGACACGGGCCCCTTTTTCTCCGCCGGACACTCCTATGCCAATAAATCCAAGCTGAAGCTTTGCCAACTCGCCGGCTCGACGTTCCGTGTCCCGGTAATGCGAGTTTCCGCCTTCGATAAAGAAGTCTCCGGGCTCCATGTCAGCAGATAGTTCTCTTAGAACTTCATCGACGGCAGCGCCCGCGGGAACCAGAAGCATCACGATCCTTGGCCGTTCCAAGTTTGCGAAGAACATGCGGCCCCCCGCAATGCCCCGCAGTGGGCGTCCCTGGTCAAGACCGGTGAACAGATCCGCCTTCTCTTGGGATCGTGCAAGGCCAAGGACCGAGTAACCATGGTCGGCGACGTTTAAGGCGAGGTTGGCACCCATGGTGCCAAGACCCACCATGCCAAATTGAGACTTTTCCGTCATCCAACCAAGGTTACTTGATTGGGTCTACATAACCGGATTTGCGTCCCGGGCAGAGTGTCCGGCGCCGATAAGTCCCGCTGCCGTTGCCCCGGTCATGGCG
>CAMLEL010000308.1 GCA_946478935.1 uncultured Armatimonadota bacterium | reverse complement strand
GATGCCGATGTTAGGCTCTCTGAGTTGGATGATGCCTTCACCGCCGGGTCCGGCGCGCCCTTCGTCGGGATAACTTGTAGCCAGTGGACGGAGGCTCAGGCCCGCATCGGCTGACATCTTGGCCAGCTTCGGACCGTATCCTTCATCGTTTCTGGACGCCAGAAACAGGAAGGTTCCACGCGGGATGGTTATGCCTCCCAACTTCATCGGCTTTCGGTTCATGGAGACACGAAAGCCGTTCGTCAAGGCTCGAGCGGCGAAAAGGATGTCTTCTTGATCGGTGTAGGGCAGGTAATAGCCGACGTTCGAGGTTTGGAAATCGGGCTTGGATTTGGCAAGTGCGCCTGATGCCACAGGCGGTGCGGTCTCGCACCACCATGCGCGGAGGTTGTAAGCATAGATATGGCACCAGGCCGTGCCATCGTAGAACTCGAAAGAGTCGATCTCGGACTCTCCCACACCCTCTTTTCGCACTTTGGCGAGCTGCTTCTGCCTTGCGATAAAATCCGGTTCGAAATCTGATCCCGGCTCAAGCCACGATTTGGCAAGGTGGCCCATCGGCTGGGCAATGTCGACAACGACGGCACCGGCCCGAAAGCGGCGCTCGCCGACTTGGTCGCTCCAGTAATCGTGAGCGTCTGGCTGAGCCCAGGCGGACTTGGCAATCTGCCACCGGATGCCTGTTCGGTCCAGATGGTCCGTAAACCGACGGAGTTCACGGGGATCATCGCTCTCAACGACCACCCGTCGGAATTTTCCAGCATGGAGTCCGGCAGCGGCGTTCCGCTTGAACGTGGCAAACGACTCAAGAAGCGCTTGGCGGTTCCGTCCGGCGGATTCAATCACCGCCAAAGCGGAAGTGAAGTGCTTCGCTGCGCCGTCGCGCATTGTGAGCACGGTTCCGTCTGAGCGCTCACGGGCCAATACTCGTCCACCGTCGGTTTCGTGGGTCATGCCGATGGCACCCATCAACGTGCTGTGGGTATCGAGAAAGCAGACATTGTAGAAATCGAACTGGTCCTTGATGTAGTAAGACCATCCTTGACGGTCAAAAGCCCCAGCGGTCGCCTTACCGAGCACGTCGGTCCACTGGTTGTATCGATCCCGATCGACGTTCACATTGACCGATTGTTGGACCGGCGGAAAAAAGTAGGTTTCCACTTGGCCGTGTTGATCGACATATATATGGGGCATCCATTTCAAGAACAAAGCGACTTCCTGGCGCGTCTCGGGTTGGCTCAGGGAGACGCGGTCGCGGTTCATATCGAATCGGTAGTGGTTGGTCCGCCCGAAGAATGCGCTGGGAACCGATGAGTCATAGGATTCCGGGTCGCTTCCGGATGGGATGCTGTTGTAGGCGACGACGTATCGCTCGTGGCCATCGGGATTGTAGGCGGGATTCAGGATTACGACCGTCTTCTCGAGCATCGACGTGACCCGGGGGTTGCGCGATGCGGCAAGGTTGTAGAGAAGGGCCATGCCACTCTCATAGGAGGCAGTCTCATCGCCGTGGATTCCCTCATTGATCCAGACGATCGCGGGATTTTTGGCGGGCAATTCATTGGCACCCGATTCGGCATTTGCGAGGCTCAAGTTGGATCGACGAATCTGTTCCAAGTTCTTGATGTTCTCGGACGAGGAGATGGCGAAAACGCGCAGAGGGCGGCCCTCCACACTGTGTCCGTATTCGATCTCAACGACTTTGCCCTTGGCGGCCTGGGAGATGCTCTTTCCAACGCGCTCCAGGTCGCGATAAACAGTGTGCTTTGCGCCGATGTCATAGCCAAGCAGGGACTCGGGTCGCGGCACCCCGGCATCGTACGGACCGTGGGCGTAAAAATCGAACTTGGGAGGAGCGAGCAGGGCGATCCCGCAGAGCACGCTTGAGAGCATGCAGGCAGTATAGCGAAATCCCTCACGGGTCGCTAAGTGGGGGCCAAAAACCTAACCTCTGCAGCTCTGAAAAGGTATGCATTCAAGATAGGAAATGCACAGATGATTGCGAGCATGTAGATTGCATCGGTCAAATCGTTTGGAGAGGACATTGCCGCAAGCAGAAACCCGAATCCGACAAAGAAAACGATGGAAGCGAAAAACCCAACGACCATTGGCCGCTTGCCAAGCCCAAGCGAGATGAGATTCAGGATCAGGCCGACAAGCATGGCGCCGCCGATCAAGATGGGATCGTAGAGAGAGGATCGCCACTTGTCGAAGATGGCAAAGGGGGTCAAAACGATGATCGCAGCGACGACGCCGGTTGCCAGATAAACGGACACAGTTCTTGCAGAGAAAGTCACTTTGCTTTTTGCCTGAGGAAAAGTCGCTCCCACCCGGCGGAAATGTTATAGTCCGGGTTCCAGCGAATGGTTTGCACGGACCCATCTGCTTTGAGCGCCAAAAACGGGTTTGGATAAGGGTTCTGAAAAGAGAATCCAAACCCTGACGCGAAATGCGAGCGCTTATCGGAGTTATGGGGTGAGATCATCAGGCTCATCGAAAGCATGTTGCCATCGTGGACGCTTTGATACCAACGCCAGCCTTCGTCCGTTTCAAAGAGTGGGACGGAGCGAACATAGGCGTACGAACCGATCATCGGGCGGCCAAGTTCCCCTTGACACCTGGTACGCCATGTGTCGTTTGGATCACACAAGGGCGCTTTCTCTAGCATGTAAAGGGCTTCGCGGTGCGGAGGCAAATTCAAAATTCCACCGTGTGACTCGGTATAGAGCTGGATCGCCAATCCGCATTGATGCAGATTGGAGATGGTATGGGTCGTTCGAGCTGCATCCTTTGAGCGCGAAATCACGGGGAGGATGATCGCGGTCAGAATTGCAATGAGCGCAATGACGATGAGCACTTCCACAAGGCTTATTGCGCGCCGGAGTTGCTTCATAACTCAATTAGTTCGCCAAGGTCGGGCACTTGCTGGGTGCCCAAGTTTGCAATTCTCAGCTTATCACCGAATCTCTCATGGAATACTCGTCAGCGCTTGCTTTGGAGAGAAAGAACTGGTATCGCACTCCTAGGACCGGAAACCGGCCGTCTCGACCTGACGTTGAATCAAGAACGAGAGAAGAAAGTATGAAAAAGACAGCTTATGCCCTCATCATCCTTGCCAGCTTCGTGGGAGTGTTCGGTGCGCTGCAGGCTGACAAGTGGCTGACGCGCCAACAAGAGTCTGCGCCGATCGAGTATCGACAAGAGAACGCGGTTCAACCCATTCAGTACAACGGAACGGTCACTTCGCCACCAGATTTCCGCCTTGCGGCAAAGAAGGTGATGCCGAGCGTGGTCGCGATCGATCGGTTCGAGAGGGTGGCCGACATGTTCGGTCAGTCTGCGGGCATTCGTGAAACCGGTTCGGGTTCGGGAGTGATCTTGAGCGCCAACGGTACGATCGTGACGAACAATCACGTGGTAGCCGATCCGGCAACGGGCCGAGCAGTCGACCGAGTTAAGGTCAGGCTCGATGACCAGCGGACGTTCGACGCGAAAGTTTTGGGTACCGACCCGCGCTCGGATTTGGCAGTTCTCAAGATCGAGGCCAACAATTTGAGTCCGATCGAGATGGGGGATAGCACCCAACTCGAAGTTGGTCAGTGGGTCTTGGCGATCGGTAACCCACTTGGGTTCGATAATACGGTCAGCGCGGGCGTGGTGAGTTCGCTGAAGCGGGACCTGCCAGTGGGCGTGAGCGGATTGGTGAATGCGATCCAAAC
>CAMLEL010000307.1 GCA_946478935.1 uncultured Armatimonadota bacterium | reverse complement strand
CACGCGCACTTCAACGCAAGGTACTATGCGAAATCACCGAAAGCAGAATGCGAGAGCTTGCAATCATGGTGAGGCAGCACATTGAGAAGAGTGGACTGTACGCGATTCTTCCCGGTGGCGTGGTACTCACCGGAGGCGGCAGCCAACTGGAGGGTACCGAGAAGCTCTTCACCGAAACGCTCAAGCATTTGCGGGTGAGGAAGTCGGAAGCAAAACTTTACGGCGGACACGGTATGGATACGGAACGCGTGGGGTTGGCGGCGGCAGCAGGAATGGCTAGATTCGCCTTGCAGTGTTTCGAAGATGAGTTGGGACCGGCATCGGGCGGCGGAGTAAAAGCAGCCATCCGAAGCATCTTTTCCCTTATCAGCGGGAAGTCATGATCAAAGTAAACGGAAAGATTGTTGAGAAGAAAATGGCGCAACAAACAGCAGCGATCAAAGTAGTCGGCGTAGGCGGGGGCGGTTCCAATGCCGTCAACCGCATGATCGAGAGTGGCATTCACGGCGTTGAATTCATCGCCATGAATACCGATATCCAGGTGTTGGACCTTTCTGGAGCTCCCAAGAAAGTCCAATTGGGCGCAAACCTTACGCGTGGCTTGGGTGCCGGCGGAAATCCCGAAATCGGAAAGAGCGCTGCCGAAGAAAGCAAAAACGAGATTCGAAAGGCCCTCGAGGGATCCGATATGGTGTTCGTTACCGCCGGTATGGGTGGCGGAACCGGGACGGGCGCTGCTCCCGTTATCGCTGACCTGGCGCGCGAAATCGGCGCTTTGACGGTTGCGGTGGTGACACGACCCTTCAGTTTCGAGGGACCGCGCCGTTCGCGCTTGGCAGAGCAGGGCGTCACGTCGCTCATGGGACGAGTCGACACCATCATCACAATCCCCAACGACCGCCTTTTGAGCGTTGTCGAGCGCAAGACGACGCTGATGGATGCGTTTCGGGTTGCCGACGACGTGCTGCGTCAAGGTGTCCAGGGAATCAGCGACATTATCACAATCCCCGGCCAGATCAACGTCGATTTCGCTGACGTGCGCGCCGTCATGACCGACGCTGGCCCGGCACTCATGGGCATTGGTTATGGAGTCGGCGAACAGCGGGCGCTTCAAGCGGCCCAGTCGGCCACCAATAGCCCGCTCCTGGAGCAGACCATTCACGGCGCGAAGGGCTTGCTTGTCAATGTAACGTCCAGCGACGATTTGACGTTGGCCGAAGCGAATGAGGCTCTGCTTTACATCCAGAGCATGTGCGATGAAGATGAGGCAAACATCTTCTTCGGAACGGTCGTCGATCCGAGCATGGACGGCACCGTCCGCGTCACCGTTCTTGCGACCGGTTTCAATCCGTACTCGACCGAGGGCCGCAAAGTCGCCGAAGCGACTTTTAACGCACCTGAGCCAGAGGTCAAAGCAGTCGTGCAGCAGACGATTCCTTCACCAGTAGTTCAAAGAGTGACACCGAAGCCGCTGTTCAACTCAAACGTGGCTCCGGCAAGTCGAGCGAAAGAGTTCGACTCAAGCGAGGTCTTCGACGAAACGGATCTCGATATCCCGGCGTTCATCCGCGAACACAAAGGCAAGTAATCTGAAGCCGGTTAATCCGGCTTCTTCATGACTTCATCTACTTCTTCACGACTGAGGGCATGGCCATCAGATCGCCCGATGTAGAAGGTCGCGGCTCCAGAGTCTGCCCATTGTCCGACTCTGGCCGAGAAGGTATTCCAACCCTGGCCAGCGATCAATCGACTGAATCGGTAAGGCATTCCTCGGCCGCGAGGCGCACGTATTTCGAGAACTGCAGGCATGCCGGGCACGAAGGTATAGGAGAAGACTTCTTGGCTTCGGTCCGGGTCTTTTCCTCGGTCACGCAAGATGTCCTCCGTTCGCTTGGTGCCAGCGAGCATCTCCAGTATCGCGCTGCTTACACTGGCACGGGTGGCGCTTGGGACTGGGCGTCCACCATGACTAACCGTAAACGTATCCAGAGCCACCGGCCGATCGGTTTCCGTGGTACAAGCTCGAATATCTGAAACGCTTAAATCGAATGCGTAGAGAATGCCAAGGATGCGGCTCAAGAGAGCTTTCTCGTCGAGCGTGCAAACGGTGATCTCAGTCGAACTGAGTTCCGGTTGTACGAAGGCTTCAACTGTAGGCTCACCACCCTCTGCCCGCTTCACTAGCTGATAGTGCAGCTTGACCATCTCGGGCGGGGTGCTCGCCATATAATAGGGCGGCAGCGAGTCGACAAACGCCTTCAGATCCGCTTCGGGCACGTCGGCTCTTAGTTTGCGAAGAAGAATCTGGCGCTGTTGCGCAGAATCCAGAGGAACTGGGTTCTCCAACTCCAATGCCTCGGTGCACCGACGATGCAGGTCTTGCAGGAATACTTCTTGGGCTGGAGTCCAGGCTCCTGGAGCAACTGCATTGACATCAGCCCAAGTCAGCAAAGTCAGCAGATCCAAACGGGTTTGGTCCCGAACGAGTTCTGTGAATTCGCGAATGGTATCCGGATTCTGCAGGTCGCGCAGGCGCACGAACATCATCATTGTCAAATGCTGTTCGACCAGCCAACGAACCAACTCCGAAACCTCAGGCGAGAGATGCCAACGGCGGCAGACTTCTTCGGCGATCATCGCTCCGGATTCGCTATGCGGACGTGATTCGTCGATCTTGCCAACATCGTGAAGGGCCGCACTCAGATATAGCGGTTCCAGTTCGTGCAATCCCGCTTTCAAGTTATCAAGGTAACTGCCGGCCGGAATCTCATCGAGATGTCGGATCACCTGCATCGTGTGCTCGAAGACCGTGTACCGGTGGACATGGTCTCGCGGCATAAGAGTTCGGCATTTGGTGAGTTCTGGTAGCAAATGCGCAAGCAAGCCCGACCGATCGAGATTACGGACGGTATTGACCCCTGTGGTCAGGGCAAAAGCGGCGGCTGGTCCCGATACTTTCTGGCTGGGGTGGGCTGTAAGATCGGAGACGCGTAATCCCAAAGACGTCGCGATGCTGATGCCAACGGCGGACTCTCCAGCATCTGCGTTGGCGGTGATCCGCGCCTCGCCTCGAAGGGCAGTCACGCTTCGAGACAGCGAGAACTTGGCATCTTGGAGCCTTTCTCGTGCTTCGACATAGCCCTGATGAACGCTGAAGGCGGCAGCTGCAATCTCAGACATCCACTCAGCGGCCGGCCGACCCAAGATCACGCAGATCTCGTCCTGTCGGGCTCGGGTAAGCGTTTCGAGCGGGCGGCCCGCAACCAGATGAAGCAGGTTTCGGGCTTCGATGATTTGGCCAAACGCGCGATCAGCTTTTGCCTCACGCTCGCCGATCGCATGCCGAAGCCAGTTGGCACAGTGGAAGTCTCGGATCCCTCCCGCCCCTTCTTTAAGATGGGGTTCCACGACTAGGGGGGTTGAATGAAACTTCTCATAGGCAGCATTTCGTTCCCCTATCTTTGCGAGAATGAACTCGCCCGCCGCCATCGTCGTCTCCCCCACCAGGGCGGCTTTGAGGAACGGCGGCTGCGGCTCCGGGACGTCTACGGGCTCCGTCTCGATGAAGGACTATGAGCGCTGGATGGCGAGCTACGACGCCTCCGACGTGCTCGTCATCGATACCGACAACATCGACATCCACGATGCCGAGCAGCGCGAGATGCTGCTCGGCCTCATCGAGGACCGCGTCGCAGGACGCTCGGCGAAGGCGCCGTTCGC
>CAMLEL010000306.1 GCA_946478935.1 uncultured Armatimonadota bacterium | reverse complement strand
GCCGGAGATAAGTCGATTTCCCAGCCATGTTCGGACCGGTGAGAATCAATGTCCGAATGCCGATGGTTCCATCTCGCGAGGTGCCCATTCGAAGGTCGTTGGGCACGAATGAATGACTCTGGGATTCAACGACCGCATGCCTTCCGGATTCGATCTCGATCACGTCTTCATCCACGATCTCCGGCTTGATATAGCGGTTTCTCGAAGCGACCTCGGCGAGGCTGGCGAGCACATCGAATTCGGCCAGCGCTCGAGCGGTTTGCAGCAGGGTCCTAGCGTGATCCGCAACTCGAGTTCGTAGTTGCAGGAACAGCTCAGATTCCAGACGGATGGACTTTTCTTCAGCTCCCAACACCAGAGACTCATGTTCTTTGAGCTCAGCCGTGATGTAGCGCTCCGCATTGGCGGTCGTTTGCTTGCGAATGTAATGGGAAGGAACCTTGTCGATCTGAGCCTTCGAGACCTCCAGGTAGTAGCCAAAGACGGAATTGAATCCCACTTTGAGATTGGAGATGCCCGTTGCCTCCCTTTCCTTTTGCTCTAGGGTGGCGATATAGCTCTTGCCATCCCGGCCAAGCTCCCGCAGCTTGTCGAGTTCGAGATCGTATCCCTCACGAATGGCTCCTCCCTCACGCAGCACATGGGGCGGATCGGGAACGATTGCCTTGTCGAGCAATGCCGCCAAGTCGCCATGATCGCCGATCTGCTCTCGAAGCTCTTGAAGACGGCCAACGGCCACTTTGCGCAACGGTTCACCGAGCTTGGGCATCGCGACGAGGGATTCGCGCAAACCCGCCAAGTCCCTTGGGCCCGCGAGCGCTGCCGAAATCCGGCTTACCAAGCGCTCGATGTCGGAAAGCTTTCGCAGCCCTTCTCGAATGTCCGCTCGAATCAGAGCCGCATCCTTGAGGCGTTCGACGGCATCTTGCCGCGATCGAATCGTGTCCGCATCCAGCAAAGGTTGCTCAACCCATTTTCGCAGCAAACGTGTACCCATCGAGGTCACGGTTTGCTGTAGGGTCTCCAGCAAGGTGTAGCGAGTCGAACCGTCGGCCATGTTTTGCGTGAGCTCAAGAGATCGGCGCGTACTCGGATCCAACCGCATGAACCCATCGATCGAGTAAGTGGATATCGAGTCGATGTGTGAGAGGGGAAGGTGATTCCTTTCAGCGTAGGACAGGATCATTGAAGCCGCAACGATCGCCGAGGGCTTGTCGTCGCAATCGAAACCTTGCAGGTTGGCAACATTGAATTGGTTCAACAGTGTCCGAGTCGCACGGTCGACTGAAACAGATGGCGTTTGCGTCACCGTCGAATCCAGCGATCCCTGAGCCAGGTCACCGTACTCCGCGGCTTGTGCGTTCACCAGAAGCTCGGCCGGCTGTATACGGGACAGTTCTTGCAACAGTCGTTCCTGCATACTGTCGCCTACAAACTCCGTGACAGTGAACTCTCCGGTTGAGGGTTCCAAGATGGCGAGGCCCGCTCGACTGTCTTGAATGCAGATCGCAGCCAGGAAGTTGCTCTGACCTGCCCTTAGCATAGAGTCTTCCAGAAGCGTTCCCGGGGTGAGAACCCGGGTGACCCCGCGTTTGACCAAGCCCTTTGCCTGCTTGGGATCTTCAAGCTGATCGCAGAGCGCGACCTTGATTCCCTTCTGCAATAGACGGGCAAGGTATTTCTCAACCGAATGAAATGGCACCCCCGCCATGGGCATGCGCTCACCGCCGTCATCCCGTGCGGTCAGCGTGATTTCTAGGGCAGCAGCGGCAGTGTTGGCGTCCTCGCCATAAAACTCGTAAAAGTCACCCACGCGCATCGCAAGCAAGACGCCGGGGTGCTCTTCCTTGGCGCGGAAGTACTGCTGGAGCATCGGCGTGCGAGCGGACACTCAAACATTATGATGCCTGAAGTTCGTGCGAACTCTAAACTCGGATGTCCAGCTGTTGACCCTTGCCCTCAGTCAACTTCAAAAGCTCAGCTGCCTGTTGCTGCTGAGATTCGAGCGCTTTTTTGAGGAGCGCGACTTGCAGGGCCGCTCGCTTGTCCTCGACTCCAGAAAGGGAGTTAAGCGCTGCATTGACCCCGGTAGAAGTTCCGATATTCATCTCCATATCAGTTTTCGGTCCGTGAGTTCGCGTTTTTCAGGTGTGGGCGGCCAATATGAGGCATGAAATCGCAGCGCATCGGAATTTCCGGATTGGTTGCTTCCCGGTTGAGCTACGGATGCATGAGAATCGCGGGAACTTGGAATCCGGCGGAAGTAGACGAGGCTCGACGAGTAAAGGGCAAGCAAGCCCTTTTGGCGGCCTACGAGGCTGGGTACACGCTATTCGATCATGCCGACATCTATTGCCGCGGCGCTTGCGAATCCATACATGGAGAGTTGCTGCGTGAGAATCCATCACTCAAAGACCAAACTCTCATCGCCACCAAGTGCGGGATCCGCTTTCCTGGGGAACCCAACCCGGATTCACCGCACCGATACGACTTTTCTGCCGAGCATATCATCGACTCGTGCCATGCATCGCTCAAGCGGCTCGGTGTCGACACAATCGATCTCTATCAGTTGCATCGACCGGACTTGCTGATGAACCCGCATGAGATTGCCGAGGCATTCACAAGGCTGTCCGAACAGGGTGCGGTGCGATTCTTCGGCGTTTCCAACTTTTCACCATCGTTTGTTTCCGCCCTGCAGTCCGCCCTCTACACACCTCTTGTGGTGAATCAAGTCGAGGTCCATTTGGGCAGGTTGGACTGTTTTTACGATGGAACTCTCGATCAGTGCTTGGAACGGCAGATGACGCCCCTCGCTTGGAGTCCACTTGGTGGCGGCTGGTTGGGTCAGGGAGGCAGCGTCAACCCAGACCATCCTCAAGCCGAGCTACGCATCGCGTTACTGGACACAATGGATGCCATCGCATCGAACTACGGGGTATCCCGAACGGTACTCAGTTTGGCCTGGCTCATGAAGCATCCGAGTGGGATCATTCCGATCGTGGGGTCGACTAATCCCGCGCATATTCGGGACGCGATTGGCGCAGATGAAGTTGATTTGAGCCGGGAAGACTGGTACCGGATCTTGGTTGCTGCCCGGGGTAAGCCGTTACCCTAAGGTTCGGCCAACCCGGAGGCGGTCCAAGAGGACCGAGATCACAATGATTCCGCCGGTAATCATTTCCTGAATCCAATTCGCCATGCCGAGTTGTGAGCAGCCGGCGTTGATGGTGGCCATGATGAGTGCGCCCAAGAGCGATCCCAGGATCGAGCCTTGCCCGCCAGAAAGCGATGCCCCGCCGATCACGACTGCGGCAATCACGCTCAACTCGAATCCCTGTGCGGTGGTGGGGTCGCCTACCGAAAGTCGGGAGAACATCATGATGCCGGCGAACCCGGCGATCACGCCCATTAGCACGTAAGCCAGAAGCTTGATCTGTGCGACATCCACACCGCTGTAGTGTGCGGCGCGCTCGTTCGATCCGACTGCCACGAGATAACGGCCAAGTCGTGTCTTTGCCAAGGTCAGGTGAATGATGACGGCCAGGACAATGAGAACCCAGACACCGTTAGGGAAGATGCGCCACTTCTCCGACGGCCCAAGGACACTGAGCAGGTCATTGAGCCAAGTCGAAGGTGCGTCGATCTTTTGTTCGTTCGCCAGTCCCTTTGCGGCGCCCCTTGCCACCAGCATTGTCGCAAGCGTGACGATAAACGGTCCGACCT
>CAMLEL010000305.1 GCA_946478935.1 uncultured Armatimonadota bacterium | reverse complement strand
ATCGCGTGCGTGTGGTGACTCGACCGGTTACGGAAGAAGACCGTAAGTCGAATCGGTATTACGAGCATTTGGCCGGACTGGTCGGTACAGTCCAAAACATCTACAGCGATGCAGAAATCGCGATCAAGATCGACTCTGAGTTCATGACAAAGATCACCTCAGATGTCCAAAAAGAGGCGACCTTGCGCATGCGCGAGAAGTTCCAGAGCAACATCTCTGAGGAGCAGAAGAAGCAGCTCAGCAAGGAAGAGTTGGAGTTCGACGCACACTACGTGCAGTTGGTTCAGGCGAAGGACTTGGAGAAAGCGTAATGGCCTCTCAAGATTTCTCCTTCGACGTCGTTTCCAGAGTGGACCAAATGGAGGTCAAGAATGCGATCGATCAGGCGCAAAAGGAACTCCATAACCGATACGATCTGAAAGGAACCAAAGCAGAAATCCTGGCAGAAAAGGATGACACCACAGTCATCGCCGACGATGAGTTTCGGCTGGACCAAGTCAAGGACATCGTATTTTCAAAGCTAATTAAGCGAGGGATCGACGCCCGGCAGATCGAGTGGGGCAAAGTCGAACCCGGCGCAGGGATCTCCGTTCGAACCAAGCTTACATTCAAGGCAGGAATCGCCCAGGATCAAGCCAAGGCATTGATCAAGCAGATCAAGGACAAGGGCCTCAAGGTGAACGCTCAGATTCAGGGGGAAGAAGTGCGCGTCAGCAGCAAGAGTAAGGACGATCTGCAGAAGGCGATCACCTTCGTGAAAGGCTTGGATTTGCCTTATCCCGTCGACTTTGTCAACTACCGCTAGTCGCAGGCACGGCAAGGCGCTCTAGAAGTTCGCACATCAGATCGCAGGATTTGGGGTCCAGGGCAGACATTGCTTGGCGGATTCGGTGCAAATGCGGCTCGTAAATTTCATCAAAGTACGCCCGACCTTTGGGTGTGACTTCGATTTGAATGCTGCGGCGGTCTCCGCTAGATTTCGTCCTTACGGCCAGCCCCTGCTTCTCCAGATTGTCCACCACGAGCGTGAGGTTTCCTGCCGACTTTAGAATGCTGGCCGCCAGTTCCTTCTGTGAAAGCGGTCCCTTCAAACAGAGCGCCTTCAGTGCGCTGAACTGGGTGGCGGTAATGCCATGCGCCACGAGTTCGCGGCTCACCGTCGAGAAAAGCTGATCCGCAACCCGAATCAATCGCACGTAGGCATCGATTCGAGGATCGGTTCCAGGATGACAGTCGGATGGGTGGCTCAAGTAAGTTTGATTATGAGCCAAGTCGCCCGATTGCAATCGTTATGACACGCGGGCAAGGGCGCTGCCAACACGTTCCACAACGGCATCGACTTCCGCTTCAGTGATTGTCAGCGGCGGCGCAAAACGGAACGTTCGGTTTCGTGTTTCCTTGGTGAGGACTCGCTCTTCTAAGAATGCCTCGGTCAATTTGGCTCCATCGATCGTGGCGACCTCGAGTCCGACCAGCAATCCCTTTCCGCGAATGCCCACGACGTCTGGATGTCCGAGCGACTTGAAGCCTGCCATCATTCTCTGGCCCATCCGATCCGCTCGCCCGGCCAGATCGTCCACTTCCATTTCCGCCAAAGCGGCAATGGCGATCACCGCGCCAAGCGGGTTGCCGCCGAACGTGCTGCCGTGATCGCCAGGTTCAAATACCTCCATGACGTCCCGTCTGCCAATTGCCGCAGAGACAGGATAGAGCCCGCCTCCAAGTGGCTTTCCGACGGCCATCAGATCCGGAACGGCATCCTCATGGTTCCAGGCAAAGCGGCGGCCCGTTCGGCAGAAGCCAGTTTGGATTTCGTCCCAAATGACGAGCACGTTGTGGCGCGCGCAGATGTCGCAAGCCTCGTGGAGGAATCCATCGCGCGGAACAATGATGCCTCCTTCGGCTTGAATGGGTTCCATCATGATTGCAACCGTGTTCGGCCCGATCGCCGCTTCAAGGGCAGACGCATCTCCAAAGGGAATGCTTTTGAATCCAGGCCCATAGGGACCGAACAGTTTCTTATATTGCGGCTCCGAGCTGAAACCCACAATGGTTGTGGTCCGACCGTGAAAATTCCCGTCGGCCACGATGATCTCCGCCTGGTCCACCTTAACGCCTCGGCGCGTATAACCCCACTTTCGGGCAAGCTTGATGCACGTCTCAATCGCCTCTGCGCCCGTATTCATCGGGCAGGCCATATCCAATCCGGAATAATCGCACAGCGCTTTTAAGAACGCCGCGAGCTCCGAGCAGTAAACAGCACGACTGACAAGCGTCAGCTTGTCCAATTGCTCGCGAACCGTCTGGATGATGAATGGGCTCAGGTGACCGTGAGCCACCGCCGAATAGCTACCAATGCAGTCCAAGTATTCGTTTCCCTGGCCATCGTAGACCCGGACGCCTTGGGCCCGAACGAGGTTTACGGGAAGCGGATGGTAGTTATGCGTCCCAAATCGCTCGGCTATTTGCACTGATTCATCGTCGGTCAGCTTGGCGACAAAGTCCTTGACACCTTTATCAACGATGCGGTCCCACGCCGTTGTGGATTGCAGATCGGTCATGGCAATAGTGAACCCCAAAACGCACGGGCCGACAAACTGTACTCTTTACTCGATGATTCTTCTGCCAGTACTGTCTTTCTGGTTTAACAGAAAATCCATTAGCGACGTCGCGTGCCCGTCCAAAAGGCCGATCGTGTTGGAACCTCCGTATCGGCCAAGCTGCGGGAGACGCACCGCGTTGGATTGGTTCCGAGCAGGCGGCTGATAAGCGTTTGGCATCATGTCCCCCTCACTATGGCAATCGGAGCAGTTCTGCTCAAAAATCGCTGCGCTGATGGGTTTCGCGGGTAGACCCATCGACAAAGGCAATAGAATTTCGTGGTCTTTCCCACTGAGCATCACCCGCGTTGTGAACATGTCTGCCCGGATCGGGAAGAGTCGAAACAGAGCCGACCGCATTTCGATGAGTAAGCGTTGAGTCAAAAACAAGCGGTATGTTGCCCAAAGGCATTAAAACCGGTAAAGGCTTGCCCGCCGCAACCTCGTTCATCGCAATTCCATAAGCGCTCTTGTCCTTGGTTCGAACGACTGGACAGCCCAAAGCGCCCTTATTCCCCTTGAGGTAGATCTCCACGGCATCCATCCATTGCGCACCGGGCGGCAACGTATGCATGTTGTCGACCGCATACATCTGATGGGCCCGAGCAAGTTCGCGAACATTCTGAATGCACAAGGAGGCTTGGACAGGTTCCCTAATGCTTCGAAAGCTCTGATAAACCTGCATCAGCAAAACGCCTGGACATCCAATGCACATTGCAAGTGCCAACAGCCAAACCCATAGGCTCACTTTGGGTCGGCTGGGAGCGGGGTTTTGCAAAGCTCTTAAGTCTTTTCGACCAACCTCGACTTGACTGCCTTCATCGCCGCTTCGGTGCGCGAGTTGACCTGGAGGGCTTTTAAGATGTTGCTGACGTGGTTCTTGACTGTTTTCTCGGCGATCGAGAGCTTGCTTGCGATCTCCTTGTTGCGTAGACCCTGGGCGACCAAGTCAAGGATTTCGGATTCGCGATCGCTCAACACATACAGTTCGCTGTCGTCCGTGTCGTCGTCCTCTTGAACGCGCCTAAAGTCTTCCAGCACTTTGGTTGCAATCCTTGGCGTAATCTTGGCTTCTCCACGCTCGGCCAGACGAATCGCCTCAACAACGTCCTGAGGCGTGCTGGTTTTTAATAAGTAACCCAGTGCTCCAGCCCGGA
>CAMLEL010000304.1 GCA_946478935.1 uncultured Armatimonadota bacterium | reverse complement strand
AGAATCCGCCCTCCAGGCTTACGAGCCGACGATCGTTGAAGAAAGCGATCGGAAGAACTTTGAAAAGCTGACGGAACTGCGCAAGCAGTTGGTCACGAGCTTCGCTGAGCACAAATCTGAGTTTGCCTCCGCAAAGGCTAGTTCAAAGCTGAAGCAGCATTACATCGAGGAATCCAACGCGATCTTCGAAGACAACCTTCTGCCGCTTCTCGGAGAGATGCGAAAGTACAACGAAGGAGTCGCCCAGCGTTCGGTCAAGAAGAGTCAGGGAGTGGTCGCGTCGGCAAATCGGTCGACGGTCGTGCTTCTCATCGTAAGCGTTCTTGCCGGAGTGGGAATTGCCTGGTTCGTCGCCAGTTCCGTTAAGCGGCCCGTCGCCGAACTTAGCAATCGGCTCTCCAGTTTGGAGAACCACTGCATGACGGAGTTGGAAATGGCCATCAAGAAAATGCAGAACGGTGACCTGACGCATAAGGTGGTCCCCGTTACAACACCGATCCCTGACCCATCCAATGATGAAGTTGGGAAAATGTCTGCCGTCTTCAACCGGATGCTTGGCAAGGCACAGGCCTGTATCGAAGCTTACGAAAGCACCCGGGCAAATCTTTCCGCACTGATCGGAACGCTCAAGCAGAATGCAGAGATGGTCGCTTCCACTAGCGTCCAACTTGACCGAGCGTCTGAAGAAACCGGTCATGCCGCTACCTCGATCGCGCAAACGATGCAGCAGGTCGCGGTTGCAAGTGACGAGGCTGCGCGAAGCGCGGGCCAGATCGCTGGAGGAGCAGAGCAGCTGGCACGGTCTGCAACCCAGGCGGCCTCCGCCATGGACACGCTCCAGATGTCGATCTCAGATGTGCAATCAGGCGGAACCAAGCAGGAAGAGGCTACCCACGAAGCCGCCGAAACGGCCCACGCCGGAAGCGCGGCGGTCGAACGCACCGTGCTCTCCATGCAACGCATTCAGGAACAGGTCGCAACTTCGTCGGAAGCGGTGCGAGACTTGGGCGAAAAGGGTCAGCAGATTGGAGCGATCGTGCAAACGATCGAGGACATTGCCCAACAAACGAACCTCCTTGCTCTTAATGCGGCGATTGAGGCGGCACGGGCCGGAGACCAGGGTAAAGGATTTGCCGTGGTTGCCGACGAAGTGCGGAAGCTAGCCGAGCGTTCGTCCGAGGCAACCAAAGAGATCGCTTCGCTTATCGATATCGTTCGATCCGGCGTAGATCAAGCGGTGAGTGCGATGGCCCTTACCAACGAGGAAGTGGCCAACGGTTCCGTCACGACCGAAGAAGCAGGCCAAGCCATTTCTCAAATTATGGGTGCGGTGGGGACGGTCAGCGAGATCGTCACGGCAAACGGCCGCGCAATCGATGCGATGAGCCAGGGCGCACGCGTGGTCGCTGATTCCATTTCGGCGGCTGCCGCCGTCAGCGAGGAAACGGCGGCTGGCGCAGAGGAAATGAGCGCATCGACCGAAGAGGTATCGGCATCGGCACAGTCCGTATCTGCCGCAGTCGAGGAGCAGACCGCTCAAATCGAAGAAGTAACGGCTTCCGCGCAACACTTGCGCAAGCTTGCTGAAGAGTTGCGGGAGATCACTCAGCAGTTCAAGACGGACCAAGACTCCGAAGTACGCCTGAAACTCGCGGCCTGAGCCTCGCATAACGCCGCATCGGCAACTTTGCCGATGCGGCGTTTCGTACTAAGGGCATGTGCCGAACCGTCCTTGCATTCGCTGTTTGCCTGGGAGTTTCCGCCCAATCCCTTGCAGGGTCATCATCCGATGATGCAATCCGCTACGCCAAGCTTCGCGACGACTTTTCCAAGGCGCCTGTTGCATCGGCAGCGGCAAAACTGGCGCTTGAGGAAGCCGTCAAGCTTTACCGTCAAGACGGTGACCTGTGGTGGCGATTGGGACAGGCCCGGCTAGCTGCCCGTGAACTCGATCCGGCAATCGAGGCGTACCAGAACGCTCTGAAGCTCGGCGCGTTTGGAAATAAATTCAAAGCCGGAGCGGAATACGATATCGCCTGCGCCTATGCGCTCAAGAAGGACATGGCGAATGGCTATCAATGGCTGATCCGATCCATGAACTCCGGCTTCCGAGATCTCCAGCATTTGAGAACAGACTCGGATCTGGACTTTCTGCATTCGGACTCTCGCTGGGAGGAGCTCTCAGCAACAAAGGATGTTTCCAAGCTCACGCGAGACGAAGGCTGGCGATACGACTTGTGGCTCATGCACCGCGAAGTGAGCCGCATCCATTACCAACCATTCGCCAGATTTACAAAGGATGAACAAGATGCATGGGTTGCCAACCTGCACCATGCGATCCCCCGGATGGACGATGACGAGATCAAAACCGCATTCATGAAGTACATGATCCGGCTTGGCGACGGTCATACCGGCATTCGCCCATCGCAAGCCGAGCCATTCCCGTCACTGCCCTTGCAGCTCTACTGGTTCGATGAGGGCGTTTATGTCATCGCTGCCGACCCGGAGCTCAAGTCGATTGTAGGTTGCCGAGTCGAGCGTGTTTGCGGAAAACCAGTATCGGAAATTGCTGAACTCGTTGGCGAGGTGATCCAGCGTGACAATCCGCAGGGTCTGAGGGCCATTGCACCCCGATACTTTACGATTCCAGGCCTTCTGCACGGCCTGGGGCTGATGGGAAAGTCCGACGCGATCGAGTTGGAGCTTCGCACTCTGGACGGTAAGGTCCGCAAAGAGATTGTTAAAGCCAAGCCGGTTACCGATCCAAATACCTGGGTATCGATCCGTAAGGTGGACCCAAAAGAATCACCGGCATATCTCAAGTTCCGGGACAGGCCCTATTGGTTTGAGCCCATTCCAGAACTGAAGGCGGTGTATCTTCAATACAATTCGGTCCGAAACGATCCGCAGGAATCTACTGAAAAGTTCGCCGAGCGATTGCAGGAGTTCATCGAGAAGAATGACGTCCAACGTTTGATCGTCGATGTTCGCTGGAATGGTGGGGGCAACAGCTTTCTAAACAAGCCAATCGTAAACAGCATCATCGGATGCCGAAAGGTAAACAAGCGAGGATCCCTGTTTGTGATCGCGGGCCGACAGACTTTTTCGGCCGCCCAGAACTTTTCGACCGATTTGGAGCGGGCGCTGGACCCCATCTTTGTCGGCGAGCCCACCGGATCATCGCCCAACTTCGTTGGTGAAACCGTCCGCTTCAGTCTCCCTTACAGCAAGATGGAAGGATCCATCTCCGATCTGTACTGGCAGCGATCTTGGCCGATGGACCATCGAACCTGGATCGCGCCTGATTTGCCGGCTCCGCCAAGTTTTGAATTGTATAAGTCGAACCGTGATCCTGCGATGGAAGCCATTCGCGCCTATCTTAAGGGCTGAGGTTCGATCGACTCCAAGATTGCAACAGCTGCCGCATGTCCCTTTTCATGGGTAATCGAAAGGTGGATGCGAAGTCGCGTTGGATCCCATTCTCGGTGATGAATTCGCACAATCGGTTCACCGGCGCTTCCTGGCAGGATTTCGACGTCCTGCCAGGATAGATGCAGGCCAACGGCCTTGGCGATCGCCTCTTTGGCTGCCCATCTTCCGGCTACCCGTAGTGGAGTCCGGATCTCCTCGCGCTCAGTCGGTGTCAGTACGCGGTTCAGAAAAGCCGGATTGCGCATCGCTTTGGCGATACGGGCTACCTCAACCAAATCCAAACCTACTGCAACGACCACGTTTCGCACCTTGCCCGGAAACGATCG
>CAMLEL010000303.1 GCA_946478935.1 uncultured Armatimonadota bacterium | reverse complement strand
AAGCTCAGCAGAAGGCGGCAGCAACGGCTGAGAAGGAGCGGTTGGCCCAAGAGCGTGCGGCAAATCGGGCTTCCGGAGGCGGTCGCCGTAGCGACAGCCTCTTGGAAGCACTTGGGAAGTCCGTTGTTCGAACCGCCAGTTCATCCGTCACGAGAACCTTGATTCGAGGGGTCTTGGGCGGCTTGTTTAAGGGTAAACGGTAGGTTCGGGCGCGCTAGTCCTTGCGCGGATCGTTTGCTCCAGAACCGATCATCCCTTCCAAACGATCGCCGATTCCACCCGGAAGTTTATCGGCGACGCCGGAAGAAGCGATCCATCCAGGAACTTGCGACCAGTTGTCCTTGACGAATTGAACCACGCGTTCGGCGGTCGATCGGTCCAAGCCGACTTTGTCTGTGAGTCCGTTGATGAACTGTTCCATATTTCCTCCAGGTTAATTTGACGACCATGCGGATGGATGCAGCCGGAAGATTGGAGGACTTTGACGACTGATTCCAGAACATTGCATGGCATGAAGCAAACTTCCCTTTTGCTTGCCCTCGGCCTCGCTTCGACCGGTCTTTGTCAGGGGCTCGGAGATCTGGCGAAGCCTCAACCTGGCGTGAGCAAACGAGAAACCTCGACGTTTCGGGAAGGTCGGACCGGCCAGTACGATTCGCGAGCGTTTCCAAAGGGAGACGATCAGGAGAAGAGCAACTGGGACAACTTCCGCGTCGCGCCGGGTAAGACGCACACGCTAATGGATGTGAAGGGCTCTGGAGTGATCACGCACATCTGGATGACCTTTCTTGCCCCGGGTCCTCAAGCGTGGGCGCCTCAGGGATCGGCAAACCACCAGGAGATGCTCCTCAGAATCTATTGGGATGGGAATCCCAAGCCGGCGGTCGAAGCGCCTGTGGGCGACTTCTTTGCCAACGCTTTCGGCAAGCGAAGCAGCGTCGTTAGCGTGCCGGTGATCGTTGAGGATGCAGACTCGTACAACTGTTTCTGGCATATGCCTTTTCGAAAGTCCGCCCGAGTTGAGGTGGTGAACCAGAGTCAAAAGAACATCAATCTGCTCTATTACAATATCGACTGGATCCAGAAGCCAGTCAGTGGTGACACGCCTTATTTTCATGCCCAGTACCGGCAGGAATATCCGGTCGAGAACGGGAAGGATTATGTGGTCCTAGAGACCAAGGGCAAGGGCCATTATGTGGGGACGGTGATGTCCGTCCGGAGCCGCAGTCCGTCTTGGTTTGGAGAGGGGGATGAGAAGCTTTACATCGACGGAGAGAATCGGCCCTCGATCTGGGGCACGGGCACCGAGGACTATTTCTTGAGCGCCTGGGGTCTGCAAACCACGAGTACCCCCTACTTTGGAACGCCGTACTTTGACCAGTGGGGCATCGTTGGCGGGCACACCAGCGCCTACCGGTGGCACATTGCCGATCCGATCGTGTTTCAAAAGGGCATTAAAGTGACCTTCGAGCATTGGGGTTGGATGTCACCCGACGAAAACAAGGATTACAAGAGCATGAGCTGGAATGAGCGTGAGGACGACTACTCCAGCGTGGCCTTTTGGTACCAAACGGGCGAGTCCACGTTTGAAGCTCGAGCCCCAGAGAACCGATCCTTGCCGAACTTGGAAACTTTGATTGCTTATGCTCGGGATGTAGCCAAGAATGGCCCTGGCCGTATTACCCAACAGCAGCTCGACTTGTACCCAGGCCCTCAAGTGCTCTACATGCCGGACGTGACAGCATTCCACACTGGCATACCGCTCGTGGACGGAACCAAATTGTCGGACCCGCGACAAGCGTGGATTTCAATTCCTTTCCAGGTGCGAACGAAAGAACCGGTTCGGCTTGTCGTGAACCTGACGACGTCTTATGACTTCGGAACCTATCAGGCCTATCTCTTACCCAAGGGCGCCTTAGAGGCGGTTCCATTGGGCGCGCCGATGGACCTGTACTCCAAGGACATTCGCTCTCGCGAATTCCATCTCCTCGACTTTTGGCCCGACCCTGGCGAGTATGAGCTTCGGTTGATTTGCGTTGGCAAGAACCCGATTTCGACCGGACATTTATTGGGGGTTGAGTCGGTCCGGCTACGCGGTCGGAGGCCCCGGGTCAAGCAAATGGGCCATGACCGCGACAAAGACTGGAAGAAGGAGCCGAAGATTTACGGCTAGCCCTTGTTCGCCGGGTGAGGTTTCACCCCTTCGAATGTTTGTTTGACCGGGAGGATGTTGCCTTCGCGGTCAAACACCAGTCGATCGAGGCACACAACTCGGGCGTTCGCATCGGTCTCTTCCAAGGGCCGGCGATGGTAGCAGATCACGTATTCATCGGTTCCCGGAAGTCGGAGCACGGAGTGGTGCCCAGCACCTTTCCCAATTGCCGGGTCTGTTCCAAGGATCTTGCCGATCCTGACAAACGGGCCGGTTGGCGACTTGGAACGGGCATAGGCGACTCCGTAAGTTGAGTTTCCCCACCCGCCTTCAGACCACATAAAGACATATTCGCCGTTTCGCTTGAGCATAAAGCTGCCCTCGACATAACCCTCTGGAGTGATTTCTTTGAATTCGCCGATTGTCGACCGCATGTCCTTCGAGAGCTTGACGACATTGGCATGCTTCCAACCGCCGTAATACAGATAGGCTTGGCCGTCGTCGTCCAGAAATGCCATGGCGTCGATCGGTTGGGCGCCATTGATGACGTCCTTGATTAACGGCTTGCCAAGTGCATCTTCGAATGGCCCGCCCGGATTCTTGCTCGTTGCGACTCCGATTCCCGCCCCATCACCGGCGCTGAAATACATGTAATAAGTGCCGTCGCGAAAGATGACGCTTGGCGCCCACGCGGCCCGATTGGTGCTCCAAGGGATGTCCTTAAAGTCGAGCACCCTGCCTTCGCGGTGCCAGTGAATTAGGTCTGGCGAACTGAAGGCTTCCAAAAAGGTTTGCTTTTCGTAAGTCGCCGAATAGGTTGGATAGATGTAGTATCGACCTTCAAACATGTGGATTTCAGGGTCGGCATACCAGCCAGGAAAGACGGGATTGTTGGAGGTCTTCGGCGTTTGGTCGATCATTGCAGCGAGAGCTATCAGGGCCGTAGGCACGGCATCTATTTAACCCGACGCGGCAAAGTCAAACGGTGGTGGAGGCAAGGGGATTCGAACCCCTGACCCTCTGCTTGCAAAGCAGATGCTCTCCCAGCTGAGCTATGCCCCCACGCGGAGATTTGTGATTATACCGGAGCCTTCAGGTTTGCCGGGACTGGGGTTCATCGCTGAATAGAGGTCTCCGCCAACTGCTGACCTTTCGAGGTCAAGCTCATTGCGCCGTCTCGAAAGTTGACGAGGCCGGCTTGGACGGCTTTCTGAACCGTCCAAAGCGCACGGTCGGAAGCCCATCCCAGCTCCTGCTCCAAGTGTAAAAGCGTGCTTTCCTGAGCCTGTTCCGGAGTGTGTTCATGCGAGGCCAGATGCACCACCAACATCTCGGTCGCGAATGCTGCTCGCTGGCGCGATCGCCGGACCGCTTGGGCGAGCAGCCCTTGGACTGGAGCCGCAAGCAAAGCAAGACAGAAGAATGCTCCAAGAGTAGTGGCAATCATGCCTGAGATTGAGACGTTCCAAAGTACGGCGAACAGATAGCCGGTGATTGCGGCCGCAACCCCAATGGCCAATGACAGCCAAATCATGATTGGGAGCCTCTCGGTCAAGAGCGAGGCCGTAACAGGCGGAACTATGATCAGAGCGACCGCGAGGATGGCCCCGACCGCGCTGA
>CAMLEL010000302.1 GCA_946478935.1 uncultured Armatimonadota bacterium | reverse complement strand
GAATCCACCCTCTGGACCGAAATCTCATTACCATTGGTCTCCACACGCCAAGGTCCCTGGTTGGTTGGGATAAGTGGGTCAGTGACTTCCATTGAAAACGCACCGGCTGAAGAAGCAGTTAACGCCCGCATGGCTCCCGGCACGTCTAACAGACGGTACATGATCGGGCGGACGGCGCGCACGTGAATACCCTGGTCCATGTACTGCTGCAAGAAAGGAGAGTCGGCCGGCTCATACCAAACGAGGGCATTCTTGTTGATGCCGATTTGGCTCATCAGAGCCAAGATCGAGCGATAACCCCGTGGAGTGGACCAGCCAATCTCATTGATACGCTGGGTGACCCAGAAATCCCAATCATGCTCGACGATCGCGTAAGCCTCCGCCGGCTCGCCCGCCGCATAGATTGTCTTCTTGTCGTTGAGCACCCGACTCCAGTGGAAGTCCTGCCGAAGATTCATCCCGGAGTAACGCTGAGCGAAGGCTCGATGGCAATCTCGGACTTGTGCATGCTCCGTCCATGCCAACGTTCGAATCGGCAGATCTGGCTTGAGCCTCGGCAATCGGTGTGTCGGAGCTTCGATTTCCAACCTGGTTCCACACACCTCATATCCGGATTTTCGATAGAAACTCTCACGAAAACCGTACAGTGAAGCAATTTGGTAGCCCTCGTCGGCAAGGCGCTTAACCGCCCAATCCATCATGCCGCTACCGACCCCTAGGTGGCGGTGCGACGGCGAAACCGCAACCCCAGCGATCCCCGCGCACTTGAGGACCGCTGCACTCGGCCGAGTGCAGGTGAAGTCCACGACGCTAAAGATCCCAGCAACCTCACCGTCGAGTTCCGCAACATATCCGCGCCGGTTCTTGAATGCACGATTTTCGATCGGCGTGGTTTGGCCACTGTTGTAAGTCAGGTCGCTGACTCGCCAAAAGCCCTCGATATCGCGATCCTCGTACGGGCGGACTGTCAAACTCATCCGCTATTTGCCGGGAACGATCCAGATGTTTCGGTACCGGACCTTGTCACCATGGTTTTGAAGCAGAATGGGACCCTTCGAGAGCTTTTGCCAACCTTCGGACTTCAATGCTTCATCGAAGTACTTGGTGACCGCAACCTTGTCATGGATCTTCACGCCGTTGTGCACGACGCTGATAATCGGCGCATGGAGGACCGAGCCATCGGCGCTGAATCGCGGAGCCTTGAAGTCAATCTCGTAGGTGTTCCAGGTTTCCGGCGGCCGAACCGCATTTTTATCTGGATCCTTTTGAGCGTACAAGGCGCCCACGCCGCCGAAGGGATACGTCGGATTCTCAAAGCTGTCCAGAACCTGGATCTCATAGCGGCCATGGCTATAGACTCCGCTATTGCCGCGAGCCTGACCCTTCTTGTCAAGCATCTTTGGAATCCAGAATTCGATATGGAGCTTGAAGTCTTCGAACTCTCGTTTGGTCCGAATACTTGAAAACGCAGGATTTACTTCCAGTGCGCCGTCTACAAGGGTCCACTTGCACTCGGATCCCCTATCCTGAACCCAAGCCGATGCATCTTTCCCGTCAAACAGTACGACCGCACCCTTGGGAGGCTTCGCAATGTCAGTTTGAAGCAGCGCGGTAGCTAAAATTGCAGAAATCATGGTCTTATTCTGACTCCTCGCGAGTTGAAAAGTATCGCCAAATGGAAAGGGCCGGTCTGGACTTTCCAGACCGGCCCAGGTTTTTGTGAATCGCGAGCTTAACCCGCGTTCGCCTTGGTGGCGACGTCGTCTCGGAGCTTCTTGATCGCCGTTTTCGCCTGCTCATTGTCCTTGAACTGGCTGTTCGGGATCGCAGCAACCGCTTTGTCTGCCCACACGAGCGCCTTCTTGTAGTCCTTGAGCTGGTTATAGAAGACCGCGCCGTTGTAGAAGGTCAAAAGATCATTCTCGCCGGCCGCCTCAAGCGCCAGATCCATTGCTTTGGTGCCCTGAGCGACATCACCGCCTGGGCGGGTCTGGCTCATTGCGTATCCAACCAATAGATTGACTTTGGCCATGTCTTTCGATGCCGCATATGCCTTTGCTTCAGTCTCCCAAGCGGAAGGGTTCTCCTTCGCCAAGAGAGCAAACCGCATGGCCGGAATCTGAGCCTTTACAACCGGGTGCTTCTTCTCGAGTTCGTCAAGTTTCGCCTTTGCTTCGGCCACTTTGCCTTCGGCAATCAACTTGTTGGCGGAAGCGAGATCAGCACGAGCGGCCATCTGTTGGCGAGTCGCGTTGGCTTCCTCGTCAAACTTTGCCTTGAATGCATTCAGGTCAAACGTTCCCGCTTTGATCTCGGCAAGCGGCTTGTCCATGCTCATGGGGTGGCCAACCCACTGGATCACGCCATTCTTCACGATGAACGCCGCTGGAATGCCATTTTGGGCAGCAGCTTCCATCCAGGTCTGGGACATCCCAACCTTATTGCCGGAATAGCCGACGTTGTAGTCCATCTTCTCGCCCATCTTGGTGACGAAGTCCTTGATCTTGGTGCCCTCGTCGTCTTCCCAGATGCTCACGCCGATGAACGTGACGTCTTTGTTCTTCTTGGCCAGTTCGGTTACGTGGGGGATGCTCTGGATGCAAGGGCCACACCAGGTCGCCCAAAACTCCACAACATACGTCTTGTCTTTCTCCAGCTTCTTGACTGGAGTGCCCTTGTACCAGGTCTTCACGTCCAAAGCCGGCGCAGGTGAGCCGGGTCCGATTTCTCCGGAAGCATGCGCGGCGACTACGCCAAACGCCAATCCGGCTGTGATGAGAATGTGTCGGTGTAAGTGCCGCATAACCCATTATGACGCTGGGCATAAAGAGAGAAGTTTCCGTTTGCCACCATTTCTGCAAATCCCACTTCGCAAGACCTGATCCCGATCTGGTTGAATAGGCAAGTGCTGTCCGTTGCCGCCCTTATCGCCATGAGCCTCCATATCCCGATTCAGGAAGCCTACCGACCGCAGTTTCACTTCACCGCACCCAAGGGCTGGCTCAACGATCCCAACGGCTTGGTCCATTACAAGGGCGAATATCACCTCTTTTACCAACACAACCCATTTGGCACAGAGTGGGGCAACATGACCTGGGGCCACGCGGTCAGCAAGGATTTAATCCACTGGACTCACTTGCCCAACGCTCTGGAACCTGACAGTTCGGGCACGATGTTTAGCGGCTCGGCCGTGGTGGATTGGCAAAACACTTCAGGTCTGGGCTCCAAGGCCAACCCGCCTATGATCTTGCTCTACACGGCCGCTGGCGGCACCAATGGGGCCAGCAAGGGGGTCAAGTTCACCCAAGGATTGGCATGGTCCACCGACGGCCGACGCTTCACCAAGCTTGCAGAAAACCCGATTCTTCCCCACATCGAAGCTGAGAATCGCGATCCAAAAGTGTTTTGGCATGCACCGACCAAGAGCTGGATCATGACCCTTTACCTGAATGGCGACCGCTTCGCCATTTTCCGCTCGCCCGACCTCAAGCAATGGACACGATCCGGCGACGTTGCCATTCCCGGATCCAGCGAATGTCCGGATATGTTCGAGCTACCCGTCGACGGCAATTCAAAGGACAAGCGCTGGGTGTTCTGGGGAGCTTCCGGTCACTACTTGATTGGCAAGTTCGACGGCCACCGCTTCACTCCCGAATCCAAACCCCAGATCGGCGTCTTTGGAAAGAACGACTACGCCGCTCAGACGTATTCGGACGAGCCCAAAGGGCGCCGCATCCAAATCTCATGGATGAGGGGCGGCAAGTATCCCGGCATGCCCTTTAACCAGCAGATGAGC
>CAMLEL010000301.1 GCA_946478935.1 uncultured Armatimonadota bacterium | reverse complement strand
TCGTTTAGCGACTTCGCTCGCAAGTCTCGCTGCCGCCAAATCATCGATCTCTTCTGGCTTCACGATCATTCGGACCTCGCGACCGGCCTGTACAGCGAATGATCTCTCCACCCCGGGGAATGAATTCGCCAGATTCTCAAGGGCGGTGAGGCGTTTGAGATAATTCTCGAGGTTCTCCCGGCGTGCGCCGGGCCGCGCTGCGGAGATCGTGTCCGCGATGATCACCAACATCGCCTCAGGGGAATCTGGCTCGATCTCATAGTGGTGAGCGCCAACGGCATTCAAAACAACTTGCTTCTCGCCCAGACCGCGCAGGAACTCCATTCCAGTGAGGGCGTGAGGGCCTTCCCACTCGGGTCCGAGTGACTTCCCAATGTCGTGCAGTAGACCTGCTCGCTTGGCAACCTCTACGTTCAACCCGAGTTCAGCCGCCAAGCTGCCACTCAGACGGGACACTTCAACCGAGTGGTCGAGAACGTTTTGAGCGTAGCTGGTCCGAAAACGCAGCCTGCCCAGGGTGTCGATCACTTTTGGCGGGAGACCTGAAACGTTGGCTCGCTCGGCAGCTCTTTCGCCAGCCTCTTTGACCATTCGATCGACCTCGATCGAAGCCTTTTCGAAAAGTTCCTCGATGCGCGCCGGGTGAATTCGGCCGTCAACCATCAGATTCATCAGAGCCAATCTTGCAGTTTCGCGGCGTACAGGGTCAAAACATGAGATGACAACCGCTTCTGGGGTCTCATCGATGATGAGATCGACGCCGGTAGTCTGTTCGAAAGCCCGAATGTTGCGGCCTTCACGGCCGATGATTCTGCCCTTCATGTCTTCACTGGGCAGTTCGACGACGGCGAGGGTCGCTTCCGTAACGTAATCCACGACAGATCGCTGAATTACGTCCAAGACCGTCTTCTTGGCTTTCCGTTCGGCGTCGGCGACTGCCTCGGCCTCAATTTGCTTGGCTCGTTTGGCGGCAAGGTCTGCGAACTCTGCAGAGACTTGTTCCAAGACGAGTTCTTTGGCGGCCTCTGGTGTCAGATTGCCGACTCGGAACAGTTCACTTTCGATTTCTGCCAACTTGGCTTCAGCCGTGGCCTGCTTTGCTGCAATCTCAGTCTTCGAGAGTGCCAGAGCCTCATCTCGACGGTCGAGCAGTTCACGCCGCGCATCCAAGGAATCTTCCTTCGCGCAAAGCTTGTCTTCCTGTTTTGCAAGAGCGGTTTGCTTGAGTCTAAACTCATCTTCCAAGCGTTCACGAATGCGAAGAGCTTCTTCTTTAGAGGCTATAACTGCCTGATTTGAACGGAGCTCTGCTTCGCTGAGCACCTGTTGCTTTGCGCGTTCCAACGCAGGCCTGAGCCACAAGAAATAAAGGCACGCAATGGCAATTGCCGCGAACCCGACACCCCAGCCCAGACCGGCAAGAATAGCAGACATATTCGGTTGCCGGGAAGTCAGTCAGTTTGGAAGAATTCGTCGAGCGGGGATTCAATTTGATCCTCGCCAAATCCCCTACTCAGCAAGAAACGGGCGGCACGAGACCGGTCGTCGGAGGGCCTGAACTTCCGTCCAAGTAATTCCAACATCGCCAACCGATCCTCGGCCGTCGTTCTGGCCGCGAGAAATTCGTTAATCAACTCTTCCGGTGCGCCTCGCCTTTCGAGCTCCGCGCGAAACTTTTCTACCCCTACCGCACGCTTCCCGGACATTCGGGCGGCAAGGTTTTGCATCGATCTTCGATCGTCAACTATTTTACGTCGGACGAGCCGTTCTATGACGTCGCCAATGTCTTCTGGCCCAAAGCCCTTCGCTTGCAAGCGCAACGCCAACTCACTTTGGAATAGATCCTTGTGTTCCAGCAGGCGAATCGCCGCGCTCAAACAATCGTCAGGCTTCGACTTCTTCGACATCGATCTCGGCCAGGGCGACGGCACTCGACCGTTCTGCCGTCAACTGCTCCCGAAGCCTGGAATCGATCTCTTTGAAAACGGCGGGGTGTTCGTCCAAGAAGGTTCGGGCGTTGTCACGACCTTGACCGAGCCGCGTCTCACCGTAGTTGAAATAAGTGCCGGAGCGAGTAATTAACCCCTTTTCTGTCCCGATGTCCAAGAGATCGCCGGACTTTGAAATCCCCTTGCCAAAGATCATGTCAAATTCCGCCGTCTTGAAAGGTGGCGCAACTTTATTCTTGACCACTTTGACCTTTGTACGAGCTCCAATCTGGTCTGGACCGTTCTTGATCGCGTCGCCCTTTCGGACTTCCAACCTCACCGATGCCCAGAACTTCAGTGCGCGGCCTCCCGGCGTAGTTTCTGGGTTGCCATACATCACGCCGATTTTCTCGCGCAGCTGGTTAATAAAAATGGCCGACGTCTTCGACTTATTCAACGAGCCGCCGAGCTTCCGGAGAGCCTGACTCATCATTCGAGCCTGCAGACCCACGAATGAATCGCCCATCTCACCTTCGATTTCCGCTTTCGGAACGAGTGCCGCTACCGAGTCAATGACAACCAAGTCAACCGCGCCAGATCGAATGATCGCATCGGCAATCTCCAGGGCCTCCTCGCCATTGTTCGGTTGAGAAATGTAAAGCTTGTCCACATCCACTCCCAGAACTCGCGCATAGTCGGTATCCATCGCATGTTCGGCGTCGATGTAAAGGGCTAGGCCACCAGCACGCTGACATTCGGCGACGCAGTGTAATGCCAAGGTCGTCTTACCACCTGATTCCGGACCATAGATTTCAATAATGCGGCCACGGGGAATTCCGCCAATACCGAGCGCTGTGTCCAAACTGAGCGAACCGGTGGAAATGGCTTCGATGGACTCGCGGTTGCCATCGCCCATCCGCATGATGGCGCCCTTTCCAAATGCCTTTTCAACTTGACCCAGTGCAACCTGAAGTGCTCGTTCTCTTGCTTCGATTCCCTCGTTTGCCATCTTTTCGTCTCGTCCGTTCAGTAATTCCGCTCGTCGCATGTCTACGTAAGTCTACCAACTAATTTGCATTTTTGGGAGATGATTTTTTGTTGCGAGCGCCGAAGGGGACAATACCCAACCCATGCCGGAGCAAGACTAGAGAGTGATTGACTTCTTCCTGGCCGCATTTGCGCCTTTCGTCAGGGTTGGTGATGAACTTGGGGCAAGTTCCGTATAGTTAGCCATAGAAGCGCTTGACGCTCTGCCAATTCCCATGAATTCCAAAAGCATTCTCTTCGCTGTGCTGTGTCTGGCTGTCAGCGGCACCGTCGCTCAGACGGGTGCACAGGCCATTCCAAATTTTGACGACTTGTATCCCCGGAGATCATTCACGGGCAAGACCGCATCCGGAATGGAATGGTCTTTTGATGACCGCTATTTAGGTTATTTGTGGAACGGCTACAAGGATCGCTCCATGGATCTCTGGATCTACGATACGCAGACCGGCTCCAGCCACCGAGTGACCTCAATGGAGTCGATGAAGCCGTTCGACCGGGACATCCCGAAGGCGATAGAGCGGTTCAAAGAAGAAGACCTGGATTTGGAGAAGGCCGATGCGATGCCCGACGCGGAGTATCGGGAGTGGACCCTTAAAAGGAAGAAGGAAAACGAGGATCGAAAAGAGCCACTGCCAACCTATCCAGGCGTCTCTAGCTTCGAATGGGCCAAGACCGGTCATGAACTCCGAATTCATAAGGCTATGAGCCGCAATCGCTTGTTGGCAATCTTGGCGCTGATGCTAGGCGTCGCTATGACGATGGCTACCGACTACCGTTTGGTCATCGCCTCGGATGATCCGGCGGTTCGCAAAGCAGCCACCAT
>CAMLEL010000300.1 GCA_946478935.1 uncultured Armatimonadota bacterium | reverse complement strand
TGTTCCCAGCCGCCCACGATGCACGAGCTTGCCATCCACTTCCTGCCCGACGATCAGAGATCCAACCGAGCGAGTCGTGTTCGCCATGATCGTGAATCCGCCGACAATAAACTCTTCATGACCGGAGCACTTTGCCTTACGCCAATCATCGAATCGGCCCACACGATAAGAACTTCCCTTGCGCTTGGAGACGATCCCTTCCAAGCCCAGTTCACAAGCGGCTTTGAACACATTGTCAGACTCAAAATCTTCGCTGAAGCGCAGGCGTGCATGCTTCTTCGGCAACAACTTGAGCAACATTTCTCGACGAGCTTCAATTGGCTTGTCACGCAGGTCGTCCTCACCCAGTAGCAGCAGATCGAAGGCGACAAAGCAAATCGATTTCTTGTCCGACTTTAAAGTTGCCTGCAACATCCCAAAATCGGAAGGTCCTTCGGGACTGAACACGACCAGTTCACCGTCGATGATCGCCGGACCCTCGACTGCCTTGCCGATGATCGACTGCAAATCTGGAATCTCGATCTCGTTGCCGCCGCGAGACAGGATCCGGCAATTTCCATTTACTACAAGCGCCATTGCCCGGTAGCCGTCCCACTTGATCTCATGTATCCAACCAGGTCCCGTCGGGGGCTTCTCGACGGGGCGACACAGCATGAAACCGGGCGATTTCAACTCGACCCCTTTATGCTTCATGAGGAGCCAATTCTCCTTTTCACCTGGATCGCCCATCCGAACCAACGCAAAACTGCCATGGAGTCGATCGCCATACAATTCGAAGCTCAACTTCCCGTCGGCAAGAGCCTGCTCGACATCGTCTTCAGTATCCCAAGTCCCGCGATCCCAGATTTCGACGGTTCCGGCTCCATAGTTGCCTTTCGGAATGGTGCCTTCAAAAGTCGCATAGTCGATCGGATGGTCTTCGACGCGAACTGCCAGACGCTTGACGCTGGGGTCGAGGCTGGGCTCCTTGGGAACCGCCCAACTGAGGAGGACGCCGCGATGCTCCAAGCGAAGATCATAGTGCAGCCGCGTGGCATCATGCTTCTGCACAACGTAAATCTTGCCCGTACCCTTCTTCTTGCCGACCGGCTCAGGGGTTTGCGTAAAGTCACGCTTGTCCTTGTACTTGCGAAGGCTCCGAGTAGATTCCGGCACATTCATTCTTAAGATGCCTCGGCGGGAAGCGTTCGTCCCTTGCTCATCTTAGCGCGTCTAAGAGCAAAGGGAGGTGCTTCCATGCATGAGCGAAAAAAGGACGGGCAGAGAAAGGATAAAAAGAACGAACGAATGCGCGAGGACGTAGCTGAGCGCAAAGAACGAGCCCAACCGGAAGTTAGTACGGATCAGAAAGACATCCAAAGATTCAAACCGGGCTCTCCGAACGATGAAAATCGAACCGCAAATCAACCGCCCAAGCCGTCTCAGTCTCCAAACAGACTCTGAGGATCGCGCTCGATGGCCTCAGGATCGACCTCAGGAAGTTCGTTTAGGTCGTTCAGTTTGAATTGGTGCAAGAATTCCTGGCTCGTTCCGTAAAGTACGGGGCGGCCAGGAACCTTTTTGCGTCCCACGTCTTGTATCAGTCGACGTTCCAACAGCGCCCGCACGCTATAGTCACTTTGCACACCGCGGATCTGCTCGATTTCGCCCATCGTAATCGGCTGCTTGTAAGCGATAATCGCCAACACTTCAAGCAGGCTCTTTGAGAGTCGCTGGCGTTGAGGTTTGAGGAAAGTCGCGATGACCTCCGCATATTCTGGCTTGGTACAGAGTTGATATCCACCAGCGAGCTTCACCAACCGTAAGCTCCCACGTTCGTCCAATCGAGCTTCCAGCACCTCGATCGCTTGCTCAACTTGTCCCTCTGTGACCTGCAATGCCTGAGAGAGAGTTTTGGAAGAGGCCGGCTGATCGGCTACGAAGAGCAGTGCTTCGATCTGGTCGAGAATCTTGCTCATGCTCGCGTTTACTTCTGGTTCCGACTTGCCCGCGCGAAGAGGACGTCTTCGCCTTCAACCTTGGCCGCCGCTTGCCCCAGACGAATGAGTTCCAGAAGGGCAAGGAACCAGTACACCGCCTCGGAACGCGTGAATGGATCATCGACCAGTCTTTCCAAAGACTGCCAGTCGGTGGAGAGCTTGTGCAGCACGATCCTCATCTGATCGCTTAAGGACTTCCTTGGCTTGTTGAGCGGGGCGACTGGCTCAGGATTCGCCCGCCGAAGGAGCTTTTCCAATGCTCTGGCCAAATCAGCGCCACCGACATTCTCAAGGTTTAACGGAAGTTCATAAGGCTCTGGCCCGGCTTCCGGCGATCGGAAGAAGAGTTGGGATCGCTCTTCATGCCAAATCCGCAGCGATTCGATGGCGGTTGCGAATTCATGGGCCGAGGGTGGCGGCAATTCCACTAGTTCCACCATCTCAGGCTCTGGCTCTTCTACCGGAAGCAGAAGCCACGCCTTGCGCTCCAAGAGGTAGGACAGGGCGGCAAGAGCAGCGGCCGCTTCATCCAAACACGTTTCCTCGAGGTTGATCAAATACAAAAAGTAGGCTTCACAGATTGGAAACAGCGGTACATCCAGCAGCTGGACTTTGTGATCGCGAACACATTGGAAAAGCAGGGCTAGCGAGCCATCGAACGTGGGAGTCGTTACGTGGATTGGAGGCGGCGCAATAACCCCAAGCGCAGAAATTTGATTTCGCTCGGCAAGTGTTTGGCGGGGGGCCATCGCTTTAGTTAGTGACGCGTCGAACCGCCTTTGCGATTCGGATTAAGTCTACTGAAAATCGAAGCTAGTCTTCGATTTCTTCATGCAGCCTCTTGACCGCATCCCACAATCCTGGATTCGCCTCTCTGGGAATAATTTTCAGTATCTTCCCAGTTTGCCGGTTATATCTGGTCAACTTCTTCTTCTCCTTGGTGCGGCGAGCCTCCGTCAGGTTCGAGAGCCTGTCCGCCAACTTTACCGATTGAGCTTCAGCCGACATACCCGCGATCTCATTGAGCAGCAATTGAGAACGGAGTTCCCAGATCGAATCCTTGTCCATTCCGGCGATCGATTCAGGGCTTGGCTCGACACGCGTCAACTCCAAAACCAGTTCGCGGACCCGCTGCCCGAACATTTCCTCGATCACATTTGGCTGTACCCCGCATTCCTCGATCACGTCATGGAGGACAGCCGTGCAGAGTAATTCGGGTTCGACTACCTTGCCAATGTAACGCAGATTTGTGAGGACATCAATCGGATGTGTGATGTACGGAAGCGGATTCTCTCCATCGCGAAATTGGCCAGCATGCTCATTGGCCGCAAAGGAAATGCATTCAGTTAGGTTGGGCACCATATCTCATTAGACCCCAGAGCGCGGCAATTGCCGACCGAATGACACCAAAATGAAGCCATGGCAAGGATTCTCGCCGCCGCCGACATCGGCTCCAACACCGCCCACCTATTGGTGGCTGCGACGGATGGCGATATTGTCATGCGGATCGACAATCTCAATGAATGGATTCCACTGGGCGAAATCGTGGCGAGAACGGGTGAGATTCCCAAAGAGCATGCCGACGCCCTTGTTGACGCGCTCAAGGAGTTTCGGAAGGTCGCAACAAACCAGCGTGCAGAAAAGCTCTATGTCTTTGCGACGGAGGCGATGCGCTCGGCGAAGAACCATGAAGCCCTTCTCAAACGCATCAAGGCTGATTCGGGCGTGGCCGTCGAGATCATTCCTCCCGAACGAGAGGCTGAACTGAGCTTCCTGGGACTGCGCCTTGATTGTCGGGAAATCAATCCAGATCTCATTTTTGAAGTCGGCGGCGGCAGCGCCCAAGTGGCTGTGGTGCAAAGCA
>CAMLEL010000299.1 GCA_946478935.1 uncultured Armatimonadota bacterium | reverse complement strand
GGACGTCAAGGTATCTTGAACACACCCATGTCCGCCCAAATCATCGATGGCAAACTGATCTCCAAGCACCTTCGATCAGAGATCAAAGAAAGGGTGGACCGGCTTCGGACCCGGGGAGTCGTGCCCCGCTTGGATGTGCTCGTTGCCGCTCAAGACCCCAGCAGCCTCGCCTATGTGAACATGAAGCACAAGTGGGCGGAAGCCGCAGGCATCACGGGCGAAAGCTATCACGTGGATGATTCTTGGAGTCAGTCGCAGTTGTTGGCCAAGATTGCCGAACTGAACAACGATGATGCTGTCCACGGTGTGCTAATTCAGCACCCTCTGCCCAGACACCTTGATGAGGACCAGGCGCTCCTAGCCCTTGGAGCGGCAAAGGATGTGGATGGCATCACTCCGCAATCGTTGGGTCGCCTCGTAGCCGATCTGCCTGGATTCCGCTGCGCCACTCCTCTCGGAATAACCAAACTCCTGGACACGTATAAAATCCCCTGTGAGGGCAAACGCGCCGTGGTAATCGGTCGGAGCGTGATTTTGGGCAAGCCAATGGCATTGATGCTCTTAAAACGCAATGCAACGGTCACAATCGCCCATTCTCGAACGAGAGACCTGCCCGAGCTTTCCCGAGAAGCCGATATCTTGGTGGCTGCCGTGGGACGCGCCGAAATGGTCAAGGGCGATTGGATCAAGGCAGGAGCCGTGGTGATCGATGCGGGATACAACAAAGTCGAGGGCAGAAGCGGCGATGTTGGGGACGTGGAGTACGGCACCGCCAGTCAAGTTGCGAGTTGGATCACTCCCGTGCCCGGTGGCGTCGGCCCGATGACGGTTGCCAGCCTCCTCGCCAATTGCGTCGAGGCGGCGGAAGCAGGCCTTGGCTAATGCGCTTTTGATCGGTCTTGGCGCCTTGATCGTTTATCTTGTCGCCTGCTACTGGCTCGCACGGAGGTATGTGCGACCCGGTACTCCCAACAAATCTAGCTTGCCCAAGGGATTCCGAGCTGTGGGCGCAAACTGGGTATCGGACCGCTTGTCGGAGCCGGTCTTCATCCTGGTTCACGGCTATGGCGGATCCCAATCAGGCTGGTTGAATGTTGCTCAAGAACTCCAGAATCGAGGATTCGGAGTCGTGATCCCGGCAATGCCAGGGCACGGCGAGCGCAAAGGCGAGCTGAGCGGATTCTCTGTAAAGGAAAGCCAGATTGTCGTGGACGTAGTGGATTGGGTCCATTCAGAAGTCGGGGGCAAACCCCGGATCGTTCTCGTTGGGATCTCGATGGGCGGCGCGGCCTGCTGGCTCGCTACCGAGAAAAACCCAAAGATCGAAGCCGTTGTTTCCGAAGGCTCGTTCGCTCGCCTCGGGGATGCGACGAAACGCTGGATGAACCGGCGTGCTCCTGGCGCATACATCGCTCTGTTTCCGGTGACGCTGCTCGCCAAACGGATGACCGGTGTCGACCCCAATCAGGTCAATCCAGTGGAATCCGCTTCCCGCTGGCAGGGAAAGTCTTTAGTGATCCATGGCGACCGAGACAAGCTGTTTTCGCTCGATGATGCAAGAGCGCTGGCGGAGGCAGCCGGCGGTGACCTCTGGATTGTAGAGGGTGCAAGCCACGCGCATTGCTCGACAATCGATCTCCAGGCATACGTGGATCGAATCTCGGCTCTCGTTTTGCCTGGGTCCCAGGACTCCGCTGGCTCACCTTGATATAATGTTGCCCTTATGAAACGCATTTCCAAGTAGCGCCGGCCGCATTACGGCCCGCTTCAATTCCACCCCGCGATCTTTGATTGCCCGCGCGCCGTAAAAACTTTGGAGAGTCCCTTGCGTTTTCAGCTTCCAAGCATCCTTGAATACCGTTCGTTCCGCGACCTTTGGCTAGGTCAATCCATATCCCAGTTAGGTGATGCGTTTTACTTCGTCACGTTCATGTACATGGCGGAAAAGCTCACCGGCAAACTGTGGATGGTGGGCGTCGTCGGAGCCCTCGAAGCGCTGCCGTACCTGTTGTTCAGCGCATATGCCGGTGTCGTTGCCGACCGGATCGACCGCAGAAAAGTAATGTGGGCGAGCGACATGATCTGCGGCGCAGCCTTGTTGCTCTTTGGAGCGCTATTGGCTGTGAACGCGACTCCGCCGGCCTGGCTATTGGGTGCAGTCGCGTTTCTTTTGAGCACAATTCGCTGCTTCTTCCTTCCGGCCAAGAGCGCGGCGATTCCCAACCTGATCCCCACTAACAAGGTGATGGAAGCCAATGCGTTCAGCATGACCACGCAGAGCCTCATGCCCTTGATCGGACTGGCATTCTCGGCCTCGCTGATGGCGCCTCTCTATGAGATCTCGCCGCGATGGTTCTTCTTCGCGTGCGTGGTGGTCAATTCATTGTCCTTCTTTCTGTCGGCCAAATACATTGCGCGGCTGCCGGAGATCGTGCCCGACCGCAAGGATGAAGAGCCTCCACACGTGATCACCGACTTCAAACTGGGTTGGCGCTATCTCACGACGAGGCGCGATCTGGTTGTATGGCTGGCGATGCTCACCGTCTTTCGACTGTTCGTGTCCCCGTTCTTCGTGGTTCATGTAGCAGCTAACAAGACATGGTTTGGGGGCAAACCGTCGACGTTGGCATGGTTCGAATTCGCGTTCTTTGCGGGCATGATTGTGATGAGCCCGATCATTGGCAAGGCAAAGATTGCCAAGCCAACGATGGCGTTTTCCTACGGACTTGCGGCCGTCGGCGCGTTCGTGGCGGCGATGGCGATCAGCCCCTACTTCTGGCCGTATGTGTTTTGGAATGTCCTGTGTGGCTTGGCGATTCCGTACGCGGATATACCGATGAACTCGTTCCTGCAATTGAGCGTGCCAGATGAATATCGGGGAAGGGTCAATGCCGTCATCTCCATGATCGGAATGGGAATCATGCCGATTGGAATGCTGTTGGCGGGCATGATGGTGGCCGAAATCGGTCTCCAAATGGCATTCGTCGTGATGGGCGTCGGTATGTTCGTGACGGCATGCATGGGTTTGCTTTCGCCCGCTTATCGAGCAGCCCGAATGCCATCCACCGACCCGAGTGTCGACAGCACCGAACGAGCCTTGGCAGAAGCCAGTTAGGCTTCTGCCCTCAAGACCAAAGCTTGGAGGCAAAGGACGACGATTTGACTTTGATCTCTGCTGTTTGGTTCAAGTGATGCGTAATGTCCACCATTCCCACGAGCAATTCGCCCGAGACCGGCTGTAGTTCAACACTAAAGAACCGATTCGTGTCCTGGTTATGAAACGTGAACTCACGTGGCGCTTGGTTCGCCAAGCATTCGTCATACGCCGATCGCAGAATGACCCATTCTTCTGGATTCCAAATATCCCATAGGCATCGACCTACCAGTTCGGATCGGTGCTTCCGTGAAGACCGACAGAAGGCCGGATTGGCATATCTGATCAGGTGGTTTCGGTCCAACACATAGTACAGGGCGGACGTGACCTCCAATATGGACTCTGCGCCCGCCAGACCAGAAATCATTTGCATTACCCAAGAATTATCGGCTTTTCCTGCGTAAAAGCAACGGCTATGTATTACAGCGTTCTCGGGCCCGTTCTCGGTATTAGATTTGGATTTGAAATGGATAAGAAATCAGGCGTCACGCTGTGCCAGACGCTGGGCGGCTTCCCAAGCTTTACCAATATCTGCCACCAGCAATGAGTAGCCTCCATCATCCTTCTGGATGTTCTGTTGGCGAAGGATGTACGAGGGATGCAGAGTGGCGATCGCCGTCTTGGCGAACTCACATGGAAAGTATTTGCCGCGCTCTTGGGTGATTTTGAAATTAGATTTGATGAGATTCCGT
>CAMLEL010000298.1 GCA_946478935.1 uncultured Armatimonadota bacterium | reverse complement strand
TGGCCCGTGCAAAGCTGGTCGATGCTCGATTCAGCTGGTCACTACAAGGCCGTGGCCTATGAAATGCGGCGGCTGTATGCCGATCAGCTTCTAAGCATAGATCGAAAGAATGACCTGATACAGATTCATGCCGTGAACGATGGCGAGGCCGTGAGGGGTTCGGTGACCCTTTCAGCCTTCAATATCCAATCTGGAGAAATGGTGCGCACATTGGCCCAGATCGAATTTGCACTGGAATCTGACGACCGAAAAGTCATCTTGGAAGCAAGTTTGAAGGGTCTGTCGACTCCGGACACTCTCGTCGTTGCACAATGGGATGGCAACACCGCCTGGCATCTGTTGGCCGAACCCAAACATGCACGATTTGGGGATCCAAAACCGCTCACTATCTCGACAGCGGTCGACGGTGCGCTCGTTATTCAAACGCAGCAGCCTTTGGTGGACCTGATGCTTTCGGACGATCAAGATGTCGCCTTGTTTGAGGATAATTTCATCACGATTCCCACTCATGGCGCTTTCCAGGTGAGATATCGGGGGGATGGTGCCAGCATCCGGGCCAGGTCCTTGGCTGGTTGGCACGAAGTTCGATTGACGCCTTCGCCACTGGTGAAGATGCAGTCGGAATCAGGTTGAGCGGCTGCCAGTTTGGCCGCCGCTCAATGTTCGGAATCTACCGTCGCGGGCGGAACCGTGTATTGACGTTCTCGTCGTCGTCCCCGCCGCGATCACGCTTCGGGAATGAGTCACCGGATTCGGCTTGAGCCTGCTCCTGCTTTGGCGCGGGCCCGCGATCCCGATCTCTGGGTCCACGATCTCCACGATCGCCTCGATCTCCACGGTCGTTTCGATCTCTGCCGCCCCGATCTCGGGAGTCTCGTCCGCCGCGATCACGATCGCCTCGTCCGCCTCGATCACGTCCGCCGCGATCCCTGCCGCCGCCGCCTTGACCCGGTGGTGGCGGGGTGGCTCCCTCGTTCTCCGACAAGTTCGGGTGAGACTGCGGAATGCCAAGCGCCGTGAAGTTCACCCGGCCCATGCCGTCGACCTCATGCACCTTGACATTGATCTCGTCGCCGATGTTGATCGCATCCTCAATGCGCCCAAGCGGTCCGGGAGTCAACTGCTCTTTGGGAACCATTCCCTCCCGACCGGGGGTGTATTCCACGAATGCGCCTCGGCCGATTATTCGCGTGACCTTGCCGGTAAATTCAGCGCCGACCGCGATCTCGTCAGTAAGGGATCGGATTCGGGTGATGGCATCTTCCACCATCTGCGCACCCGTGCCGCCAACCAGGACGGTTCCGTCCTGCTGAATGTCGATGCTCGCGCCGGTTTCCGCCGTAATCTTCTTGATCACCGCTCCACCTGGGCCGATAACGGCGCCAATCTTCTCAGGGTTGATCTTGATTGTGGTCACCTGGGGAGCCGTCGCCGCAACACTGTCGCGAGGTGCAGAAATCTCGGCATCGATGACGTCTAGAATCTCGAACCGGGCATCCTTTGCCTGACGCAGAGCGTCCGCAAGGACCTTATCGGGAATTCCGTCCAACTTGGTGTCGAGTTGAAGGGCAGTGATTCCGTTGCGGGTTCCCGCGACCTTGAAGTCCATGTCGCCACAGAAGTCCTCCATGCCCTGAATGTCGGTCAGAACCTTGAAGACTTTGCCATCTGACATCAGGCCCATGGCGATTCCTGCCACCGGCGCTTTGATCTTGATGCCCGCGTCCATCAACGCAAGGGTCGAACCACAGACCGAAGCCATGGAAGTCGAACCGTTTGACTCGAGAACTTCGCTGATGAGCAGAAGCGTGTAAGGGAAATCGGGATCGTCCAGCGGGATCACGCTTCGCAACGCTCGCTCCGCCAGCGCGCCGTGACCGACTTCTCGCCGACCAGGGCCGCGCATCGGTCGAACCTCGCCAACTGAGTACGGAGGGAAGTTGTAGAAGTGCATGTAGCGCTTCGGATCTTCATCCTCGATTCCGTCCATCGTCTGGGCATCGCCGGGCAGACCAAGAGTTGCCACCGTCATGACCTGGGTCTGGCCCCGGGTGAACATGCCCGAACCATGGACGCGCGGCAGAATACCGGCAATCGCTTCCAAGTCTCGAATCTGGTCCAGCTTTCGGCCGTCCGGACGAGTGTCCTTCTCCAAAATCAGCTTCCGAACCACGCCCTTAACGACGCCGTCCGCAGCCTCGCCAAGCTGAGCCAAAAGCTCGGGCTTGTCGGCGTATTCCGGCTTCATCTTCTCTACGATGTCTTTCACCAGGTCGGTCAACGCGCTCTCGCGCATCGCCTTGTCCTTGGCGCCCAACATCGCCTTTTCGATCTCTTTGCCGTACTTCTTCTCGATCGCCTTCTTCACGCCCTCATCGACCGTGAACAGCTTGACTTCTCGCTTGGCTTTGCCTGCTTTCTTGGCAAATTTCTCAAACTCGCCGCAGATCGTCTTGATTGCGTCATGCGCAATCTTGAGCGCCTTCTGCATATCCTCTTCCGAAACTTCCGTCGCACCGGCTTCCACCATCGAAATGGCGTCCTTGTGGCCGGCAACCACCAGGTCCAAGTCAGAAGCTTTGATCTGATCGCCCGTCGGAAACAGGATGAATTCGCCGTCAATGCGGCCAACCCGAACGCCCGCAACGGGAGTCTTGAATGGAATATCACTGACCGCCAGCGCCGCGCCGGCGGCATTGATCGCCAGAACGTCCGGCGGGCAATCCTGCTCCACCGCAAACGTCATCGCGATGACCTGCAGCTCGTTGCGCAAGCCCTTCGGGAAGAGGGGCCGGATGGGGCGGTCGATCAGTCGGGAAACCAGGGTTGCCTTTTCGCTGGGACGCCCACCGCGCTTGATGAACCCGCCGGGAATCTTGCCGACCGAGTACTTTCGCTCTTCGTAATCGCAGACCAGGGGAAGAAAGTCGATCCCTTCTCGGGGATTCTCGGACATGGTGGCGACGCCCAAAAGGACTGTCTCGCCCATCCCGAGAAGAACGGCCCCGCCTGCCTGCTTGGCGACGCGGCCAGATTCGAGCGAGAGGGTCTTGCCCCCCACCTCGAATTCGTGGGTATGAATCATATGTTTTTAAGCCTCCGTTGCTTACACGGGAGCTAAAAAAGCGCTCGCGTCGCCAACGATTGCCAACAATGGCTTACGCTGCCAACGATCGTTTAGCCATTTCGGCCACCGACCGCGCTCCTTCGCTTCCCTTACCGAGGCTTAACTTCGCGAATGCCCAGCTTCTGGATCAACGCGCGGTAGCGGTTGATGTCCTTGGCCTTCAGATAGCCTTCAAGCCGGCGTCGCTTGCCAACCAGCACCATGAGGCCCCGGCGGCTGTGGAAATCCTTCTTGTTCTTTTTAAGATGCTCGGTGATCTGTTGAATCCGGGCGTGCATGATTGCGATCTGCACTTCGGCAGAACCGGTATCACCCTCGGACCGCGCGTTGCTCGCGATCGCCTGACTCTTAATCTCTTTATCCAGCGGCATTCGTCTCGTTAAGTCTCCGTGATTGTCCGAGAGGGGAATCGGCGTCGGCCGCTCAGTGCAACCCCGCGAACGGGGCTCCAGTCAACGGCAAACGGGCCATTCCGACCTCGAACGCAATACTATACCCAAATTAGAACCTCGATCTCCAAGTCCCTTCAATTGTTGTGAGTCTTGCTAGGTCCATCCCGTCTACGATTTTCACTGGACAATTTCAAGGCTCAAGGCTTACGATGGACAAAGTGGACACTATGGACGGCGAAAAGCTCATTCCCAAGCATGGCGGTTTCAGAAAGCTCAAGAGCATTCAACTCGCCGAGTTGGTCTACAACCTGACTGTCCGATTCTGCAACAGCTACATTGACCCGCGTAGCCGCACCCACGAC
>CAMLEL010000297.1 GCA_946478935.1 uncultured Armatimonadota bacterium | reverse complement strand
AAAGTCAGGCACAGCGTATTTCTGCCAGGTGCAGGGCAACTTCTGTTGCCTTTGTCAAGAAGACTATTATACATGCAATGGTACAAATTGCAACCCTACGTTTAAGTATGACCGCACGAAGCATTCCTATGCATCGGAGGAATGTGTACGATACGGTTTATATGAGCGTTGCCCCACATTTGTTCCGCCTGGAGATCCGGACGGCTGATGACGAAATGGAAGCTGTTGGGTTTCAGTTTGCTGGGTCTCGGACTGGTGGTCTCCTACTGGATGTATCTGCGGAGCCGAGATCCCGAGGTTGTTGCCAGGGATCTTGCTCAAAGTTTTATTGATCGCAATCCAGATGGGATTTTTTCGTTTCGTTCCGCGGATGAAGAGCGATTGACGGGTATTACCCAGGATAAGTTTCGAAAAATTTGGTTCGAAATTGTCGAGCCAGAGATTTCCAAGACGCGCGTTGGACTTGAAGTTAAGTCGAGCAGGCTGAACGATCCTCCCACTCAAGGCGCTGCATCTGTGGATTTAACATTGCCCGATGGAACCGTATTCGGCTGGCCGATAACGGCGTGGGTGACAGAGACAAAGCCGAAGGCACAGACACTGGCCAACACCCTAAACGCTACATGGCTCCTTCGGTATGCGCTGGAACATCCGGCAGAGTATCGAGCCGGAATGAACTTTGCCCATGCAAAGCTCCAAGGCTTGCGTCGCGACCGCCAATTCTTGGAAGGTCTTGGAGTATCGGGCATGATTGCCGAGTCCGGCGCCTACCTTGAGTGGTCGCAATACGAGCGGCATTGGACCAGCCAAATTGCCCGCCAGAAGCAGACAACTCGATCCCGATAAACGGTCCAAACTGGCTGGAATGGTCCCAGACACCGGAACCCGTCGTGTACAATATTCGTTATAAACAGTACTTGAGTGCATAACGCTCAAGTTACTTGAGCGAATAATATGGGAAGAACAGTAGGAATCGACTTAGGAACCACAAACTCGGTTGTGGCCGTGATGGAAGGCGGGGAACCTGTCGTTATCGCCAATGCCGAGGGTGGGCGGACAACACCGAGCGTGGTTGGGTTCAAGCAGAATGGAGAGCGACTCGTCGGTGTGACGGCAAAGCGACAGGCCGTTGTCAACCCCGACAACACGATCAGCTCGATCAAACGATTTATGGGTCACACGCTCGCCGAAGTGAAGGACGAAGCGGGCAGAATCAGCTACAAGGTCAAATCCGGCAAGAACAATCAAGCCGTTGCTCACGTCCCGGCTTTGGAAAAGGATCTCACGCCTGAAGAAGTCAGCGCCGCGATCCTCCAAAAGTTGAAGGCGGACGCCGAGGCATACCTTGGAGAGACGGTAGACCAAGCGGTCATCACCGTTCCCGCTTACTTTAACGACAGCCAGCGCAAAGCGACCAAAGACGCCGGTGAGATCGCCGGTTTGAAGGTCCTGCGCATCATCAACGAGCCGACTGCCGCCTCGCTCGCCTATGGCCTCGACAAGAAGGCCAATGAAACGATTCTCGTGTTCGACCTTGGCGGCGGTACGTTCGACGTCTCGATTTTAGACGTCGGCGAGGGAGTATTCGAAGTCAAGTCGACTGCGGGTGACAGTCACCTGGGCGGCGACGATTACGACAACAAGATCGTGGAGTGGTTGATTGCCGAGTTCAAGAAAGATCAGGGCGTGGACCTGAGCAAGGATAAAGCCGCCCTTCAGCGACTTCGAGAAGCTGCCGAGCGCGCCAAGATCGAGCTCTCCAGCCAAATGAGCACACAGATCAACCTGCCGTACATCACTTCGGTCGACAACGTGCCGCAACACCTGGATTACAACCTGACACGAGCGAAGTTTGAAGACCTGACCGCCGATCTCATGAAGCGCGTCGAAGTGCCGTTCAAGACGGCTCTGGAAGACGCCAAGATGAAGTCAAGCGACATCGACGAGGTCATCCTGGTGGGTGGATCTTCTCGAATGCCCCAGGTCCAGGAATTGGTCAAGCGGCTGACCGGGAAGGAAGCCAACCGATCCGTGAACCCCGACGAGGTTGTCGCAATTGGAGCTGCCATCCAGGCTGGCGTCCTCGGTGGAGAAGTCAAGAACATCGTCCTTTTGGATGTCACGCCGCTCAGCATGGGTGTCGAGACGCAAGGCGGCATATTCGACAAGTTAATCGACCGCAACACGACCATCCCCACCAAGAAGAGCCGGGTGTACACCACGGCCGTGGATAACCAGCCAGAAGTAGAAATCCACATCTTGCAGGGTGAGCGGCCGATGGCTCGAGACAACAAGTCGCTTGGAAGGTTCCATCTGGCCGGAATTCCTCCGGCGCCCGCCCGTGTGCCGCAAATCGAGGTGACATTCGACATTGATGCGAACGGCATCCTGAACGTGACGGCACAGGAGAAGGGAACGGGTCAAAAGCAGTCCATCACGATCACCGGTTCGGGCAACTTGAACAAGGACGAGATCGAGCGCATGGTTCGCGAGGCCGAAATGAATGCCGAGTCTGACCGTCAGGCTCAAGATCTGATAGAGCTCAAGAACAAGTCCGAGCAACTGATCTACTCGACCGAGAAGACGCTGCGCGAAGCGGGCGACAAGGTAGAGGAAGGGCTCCGCCAGTCTGCGACAGAGAAGATTGAGGCCCTTCGAAAGGCGCTTCAGGGCGATGACTCCAACGATATCCAGACCGCGTTCAGCGCGCTGGAAACGGATTCTCACGCCATTGCCGAGGTGCTCTACAAGTCAGCCAGCGAGCAGGCTGACATTAGCGAAGCGCCGTCCGAAGCCGAAGCTCCATCCAGCGACGATGACGTGATCGACGCCGAGTTCAAGGAAGAGAAGTAAGGCAACCTGGAACAGTGGGGCCCCGAGTTTTTGACTCGGGGCCCCTTTCTCTTTAACAAGCTCGCGCGGCTTCAGTACCCTGAAGCGCCGCTGGTCGCTTCTCGAGGATCGACCCCGGCCAAGCGATCGCCCGTCGTCGGCTCGATCAGGATCGCATGGCAACTGCCCATGCGGCTCCCAAGTTGGGCAAAGACATGGCCCTTTGACTCCATGGCGGATCGAAGGTCGGCCGGGAGTCCAAAGGGCTCCCAGGAGATTCGGTCCGGCATCCACTGATGATGGAATCTTGGTGCGGCCACCGCCTGCTGAATGTTCATCCTGAACTCCACTACGTTTAGGATCGTTTGGAAGACCGTGTTGATGATCGTAGGCCCGCCCGGAGAGCCCAAGACCGCATAAAGCTTTCCATCCCGGACAAGGATCGTCGGCGTCATCGATGACAACGGCCGCTTGCCAGCTTGCACGTTGTTCTTATCGCTTTGGATCAAACCAAAGACATTCGGCTTGCCGGGCTGGGTTGCAAAGTCGTCCATCTCGTTGTTCATCAGCACTCCAGTGCCCGGAATCACCACGCCGCTGCCATAGCCAGTGTTGAGCGTGTAAGTGTTGCTGACCGCATTGCCGTCTTTGTCCACAACTGAGAAGTGCGTCGTATTGTTGCCCTCATGACTCATCGCCATTCCCTTGATTTCGGTAGCGGGTGTCGCTTGCGCAGTGATGGACGCCCGACGAGCCTTCAGATACTCAGGGGCGAGGAGCCGGGCTACCGGCACGGAGTGATAATCTGGATCGGCCAGATGCTCGGCTCGATCAGCAAACGCACGCTTCATCGCTTCCACCATCAGGTGCAGCGAGCCGCTCGACTGAAATCCCTCGGTGCGCAAGTCATCCTTGTCCAACATTGCCAGCATCTGCAGCAGCGCGATTCCACCTGAACTCGGCGGAGGCATCGTCAGAATCTCTGTTCCCCGATAGGACCCCCGCAGTGGCTCGCGGGCAGCCCCGACATCGATACCCGCATCGCCTTCGA
>CAMLEL010000296.1 GCA_946478935.1 uncultured Armatimonadota bacterium | reverse complement strand
CTGCTGTCATCGCGTGGACCAAGAAGGTACCTGGCGTATCTGACCCGACAGCCGGTACTTACAGGAAGTTTGGTGGGGCAGGACTGGTCGAAGATTCTGATGATGGTTCTTGTTCTGGTCGGTGCAGTCACTACATCGGTCGAAGTTCGAGGTCGAACCACAGAAGAGTATTCAGGTGGGAAGTGGAATCCGATTCCAGAACGCCAGAAGAAACCTTCAGACGCACTCTTCTACCGACTCATGAATCCATCCCCTGACCCTGAACTGACGGTTGATCGTGAGAAGTTGCCGGAAGGCGAAAAGAGGGGTGGTTAAAGATGCTGCCACTCGCACAAGCCGCACCCAGCTTTTTCAGCGATCCGAGCGGGACGCCCACGCTTTTCGTCAAGATCCTCGTCGGGCTGTTGCTCGGCATCGGTGTGATCTTCCTCTTCACGCAGGTTCCGCCGCGACTGAAACGACCGATTACGGCAACCTTCACGTTCGTAGCCGGTCTTTATTACGTTCTGTGGTGGCTGTGGCCCAAAGCGATCGATCTGCAGCCAGATGAAGCGCCGCGGAATGCCGTCGAGGGCTTCTCGATCTGGCTCCAGGAAGCGAACCCGATCGTTTCCCAGTTCCGTAACATCCTTACGGCATTTTTGATCGGTCTGGGAATCTACTCCCTGATCAAGATTCACGCAGGGCGAATTGTCAAACAGCAAAGGGACTGGACATTCAGCCTGGTCCTGCTCGTCAGCATGGTTCTGATGACGGTATTCGCCTTTCTGGACTGGGGAAGTCGCCGAGGTGGCGGAGGAGCTCTGCTCGATGATCCGGTCAACTGGGGATTCGTGAATTATGCTCGGGACTTTATGTTCGAGGGCCTCTTCCAGCAAATGGAAGCGGGAATGTTCTCGATCATCGCGTTCTATATCCTTTCGGCGGCATACCGAGCTTTCCGAGTTAGAAGTATCGAAGCATCGATCATGCTGGTGACCGCCCTCGTGGTGATGCTTAGTCTATTGGGCGCAATTGCCTTCGTCTCGCAATCCACGGTGGATTCGATGACGGGCAGCAATCCAGACCACTTCCTTCAGAATTTCACATTGACGTCGGTTAAGGGGTGGATCGAAAACTATGTTCAGGGGCCCGCTATCCGCGGTCTCCAGTTCGGAGTTGGAATCGGACTGCTTGCCCTGGCGCTGAGAATCTGGTTAAGTCTTGAAAAAACGGGGTCGACGAGCTAATGGATGAAAACATCGTAACAACTGAAACCCCAAAGAAGGGTTTGGGCGATAAGCTCCAATCATTCCCGCGATGGGGACTCTACCTGGTGCTGATTCTGGCGACGGCGATTCCGCTCTTCAAGCCAGTGGACGTGCCCAACAAGCCGACCGAGGAAGCGGTTGACTTCTATGCGAACTTGATGTCATTGCCGGAAGGCTCTAAGGTGCTGGTGGCCTCGGACTGGACGGGATCGACGCGCGGTGAAAGTGGTGGTTCTTTCGACGCGATGATGAAGATCCTCATGCGGAAAAACTGCAAGATCGCACTGTACTCCACCGGCGACCCGCAAGCTCCACAAGTTGCCAAAGATGCAATCGGACGCCTAAATGCCGAGCGGAAACTAAAAGGCGAACGCGTCTACAAGAACTTTGAGGATTGGGTCCACCTGGGCTACTTTGCCAACTCTGAGGGAACAACGGGCGGCATTGGCAACAATCTCCGAGTCATCTTCTCAGGAGTCAAGGTCTATCCTGAAGGTCAGGGGGCCACGCCGGTCCTCAATTCGCCGGTCTTCGAAGGAGTCAACTCCATCGCCGACTTCAAGATGCTTATTTTGGTGACAGCATCGAAGACAGCCGACATTATCGTCGAGCGGCTCTACGGAAAGATTCCTTTGGCCTTTCAAGTCACCGGTGTCATGGTTCCGGAAACCCGGAACTACTACACTTCCAAGCAGATTGTCGGCATGATCGGCGGCCTGAAAGGGGTTTACGACCTGGAGCAGTTGATGGAGTACGGGATCAACAGCCCCGACAAAGCTACGGCCCGCATCAAGTCGAATCGGTATGAGACGATTCCCGGATGGCCCGGTCAGGCGAACAAAGGGAAGGGAACGAGGTATTACCCGACTCTGCACGTCGCGATCGTGCTCTTGATCCTGACCGTTATCATCGGCAACATTGGAATGCTGATGAGTAGGAGAAGCGCCAAGTGAACGAAACCTATACCTTTTGGCGATTGGCGTTTGGCGTGTTGGCGACGATTGGTCTTTACAGCGTGCTCTACCGTGAGAACAAACTGTATCGATTCTTCGAGCACATGTTTCTCGGCCTAGCTGGTGGCTATACGCTGTATGCGCTCTGGTCGGACACGTTGTATCCCCACTGGTGGTCCAAGATGACTGGCTCAACCGTTGAAGAAACGGCGGCTGCTACGAACGGATATTGGATGTACATCCTTTTGCTGCCGATCGGCCTGATGGGATACTTTGTTTTCAGCAAGAAGCACAACTGGATGAGCCGAGTTCCGATCGGCATAATTTTGGGGCTCTTTGCTGCAGAGCAGTTTCAGGTCTTCTCGAACCGATATTTCAAGCAGATCAGCGACTCGTTCAAGCCAATTTTTCCAACGGACTTTTCGTCCTTTGTGAAGCCGGCGACGACGAATCTCTCACCGGAGCAGATCGCGAGCATCAATGCGCAGGTTTATCCATCGCAAGCGATCACGAACCTGGTGTATGTATTCACCCTACTCTGCGTCCTGAGCTACTTCTTGTTCAGCTTTGAGATAAAGGGCAAGCTCATGCGGACGATGACCACCAGTGGACGTTGGCTACTGATGATCGGCTTCGGCGCGATTTTCGGCTCCACGGTCATGATGCGGTTCACTCTTTTGATCGACCGGATGTACTTCGTGTTCATCGAATTCTTGCAGGAGAACATCTATCTGCGTTTCTTCGGGGGAGGCGGCTAGGCTAGTCCAGACACGGACGAACCATGTCTGAGACCAACGTCGAGGCGATCGTTATTCGCCGGAGGGACTCCGGGGAGAGCGATCGCCGACTTACATTATTGACCCGCGAGCTTGGCAAGATCGATGTCGTGGCCAAAGGAGCCAAGAAATCCGCATCGCGATTGGCAGGATCAAGCGAGCCCCTGACGGTTGCGCGGATGACCCTTGCAAAGGGCAAAGTCAACCAGTTCGTCACGCAGTCCCAGCCTGAGCAGTCTTTTCGCGGTCTTCGATCGGACTTCGATCGCCTCAGCCTCGCGCTTGCGCTGACTGAACTTTACGCGGCGATTCTGCCCTGGGGCGAGCCAAACGATATCGCATTCGACCTCTTACTCAGCTCCTTGGAGGTGATCGAGCGACATCCCAAACCGATTGTGGCCGTCGTTTGGGCTGAACTGAAACTGCTGGAAGAGGCAGGGTATTTGCCACCGTTTGACCGGTGCGTCATTACAGATGTGCCGGTGCAGGAAGCCGCGCCCTGGGTTTCTCCCACAGCTGGAGGGTACGTGGTGCTTTCACAAGCTGTAAATTATCGCGATTCGTTTCAAACCAGGGCCGAAGTGCTATTCGGGCTGGCTCGGGCAGCGGAATTGAATCAACCACCGGGGAATTTGAAATATGCCGCTGAAGGGTTGATGCTGCTCAGTCGGTTTTGGGATCACATCATCGATGCGCCACTACCGGCCAACGAAGTCATCAAAAATGAGCTTCGCCACGCCCACCTGAACGGTGATTAACCCAGGAAGCTATCCAAGTCGGCTTTGCTGATTTCCGGTTCACCAGGGGCAACGTTATTCAGCCTTCCGTCAAGCATCCACTTTTCCAATTCATCGACCAAAGCGAAGAGGTGATCGAACGAATCGACGTGAAAGAGCAACGGCTGGTAATGATCGAT
>CAMLEL010000295.1 GCA_946478935.1 uncultured Armatimonadota bacterium | reverse complement strand
TGTTCAGCCACTCGTGCTCTTTGACGGGCTTCGTACCCATTTCCATTTCTTGTGTTTCGTCACTCATTCTTTTCTCCTGGTAGGAAGGGCATGGCCCATCCTGAATTTCGGTCCAAGTTCCGCCCACCGTCTTGTCGGCCACTGTCATTCAATGCCCCTTCTACGTCGGCGGTGAGATCTCAGCAATAGCTAGTTGTCGTTTGTCTTGTGGCCAAAAAGGTGCCTCACTGAAAACGCTTGGCCCGTGTGGTATCCCACATGGAAGCAAGCGATGTATTGCACGCACTGGAACCAGGTCCAGTCGTCACGCCAGTGAACCTTTGCATTCACATCCTCAACGGCCAATGCAGCTGCCTTGGCCGCCTCGTGGACCTTCTGGAGTTCGGCTAGTACCTGGTCTACCGTGAGATCCAACGCTATAGGGTCGTCAACTTGGTTGAGGTAATAGCCAAATTGGCGATCTACGAGCGGACTCTCCGGAATAGGCTGCGCAAGCTGACCTTCGCTCGAGGCTACGTGGCCGGCCAATTCGCCAATACTGAGGAGATTAGGATGCGGCCGCCTCCAAAGGTCAATGTCGTCCAATCCCTCGAAGGCAAGCGTTAACTCCCAATGGGCGATATCCCAAGCCTCGACGTATCCCTCATACTTCTCCATTAACGGAGGATAGCATAGACGTTTGTCTGTATGTCAAGGCTTGCTAGCCAGATCCTTCTTCCCGGATTTTGGCAAGGCGACGCAACGCCCGAACGACCTTGCCATCGACAAACTCTCCGTAGATGTGCCCATCGCAGAATCGCTCGCCCCTGCCCAATAGCATGAGGTATCGCCTTATCTGGTCGAGCGTAGCCGTGTCGAAATACTCAATTGGATAAGTGGTCCCAAGCACGCTGAATTGGACACCATCCGGCGATTCGTCCTCGGGCAGAGCGTCGTATGGGTGAATCCCATTGGTTAGCGCTGAATATGCACTTCTGAACTCTTCTACAGCGGGGTGATAGTCAGGATATGGGCTTTGGAGGATTTTTTTGCCGTCTTTGCCGGTCATGTGCCTTTCGGGCCAAGTCCCCGGAACAAAGTTTGGGTCTTCGAAAGTCGGCAGGAACTCAACCAGCCTATCGATCGCGGCGACCTGTTGCGGCGTCAGCGGCTCTGGCATCGTTAGTCTCCCACTCCGGCTACTCGTATCGTTGCGGCCACTTCGTCGCCCTCTTCAATGTTTTCCGCCTTCCTAACCTTGTCTTTTATCGGCAAGAGATACGCTCCGTCTTTTGGGATCAGAGCCGTAGTGAATTCGGTCCCGCCGATGCTCGCTTCGACTGGAATCATGCCCCAACCGTAAGTGACGAGTTTCATAATCTCCTTTAGCTCGGCAGATTCTTTGGGTGGTGTTCGCACGAAGTAGAACGGCGCAGGTCCGCGCCAGTAAAACATTTCTCCTCTAAAAAAGATCGTCAAAGCTCTACCCTCTGTATGTCGCTCTTATAATAGGCGAAAATGTTACTCCGCGTCCGTGACCCTAGTTGTCGCCCGCAACACCTAAAAGTGAAACAAACGACTAACACCATAATCATGGTCTCGCCAACAGAGTTCTGCGCAAATCCGGAAGCGGGCGAGGACAACTTCTTCATCGAAACTGTTGCTTCCGTTGACAGGCAGGCCGTGCAGGCCGAGGCAGGGGCACTGCGGGCCCTGCTCATTCGAAGTGGCGTGAACGTTATTGAAATCGATCCGTCGGCCCTCCCCGCGCCGCCTGAAGCGCCCGACGGCTGCTTCCCGAACAACTGGTTGATGTTTGTAGACGGGAGGCCGATCCTGTGTCCGATGAAAGCCAAGTCCAGACGTCGAGAGCGAACAATGTGGCCATATATCGCAAATATGCTCCGGGAACTGGACGCCGATTCCGTTATTGATTTGTCATCGTGGGAGGAAGACGGCCTTTTCTTAGAAGGAACCGGCAGCTTGGTCTTGGATCGAGTGAATCGAATCGCTTTCGCCGCGATATCTGAGCGAACCCATTTAATTGCCGCCGAACGCGTGACCGACCTGTTGAATTACCAACTCGTCGCATTTGTTGCAAGGGATCCTTCGGGTAGGCCTATCTATCACACAAATGTTTTGATGTCGATCGGCACAAAGTTCGCCGTCGTGTGTTCCGAAACTATTGCAATCGAGTCGGCGTCGAAAGTCCGAAAATTGCTTGGTGATTATCGAGAGGTTATAGAAATAACTTGGGACCAAGTTACGAGATATTGTGGCAACGTCTTAGAACTGTCGACCGGAAGTGGCAGTGTAGTAGCCATGTCAAGAACTGCAAATCAAGCATTTTCAGGCGACCAGCTAGATTCATTTAGCCGATGCGGTGCAGAGCCAATTTGTGCGGACATCACAACGATCGAACGAGTTGCAGGCGGCTCTGTCCGCTGCATGCTTGCGGAAGTTTTCTAACCTCTGGCGGGTCGAAAGTCCTGTTAGACTTAGCAGGTGCATTACTCTTATCTTGTACGTTGCGAATTTAGATTGCGCATCGTTAGGAGAGAAAATGCCACCAACAGAAGAAATGATTAGAAAGGCGATCGAGTGCTTGGGAGAAACCCGCTTGGTCAAATTTTCCGCAAACAAGTCGTCGGTAAAGGCCGGCGAAGAAGTCACCATTAGCTGGGAAGTCGCCGTCCCTTCGACATGCGGCTTGAGCGTGCGGCTCAATTTTGCGCAGGTCCCCAAGAAAGGATCGCGCGTTATCCGCCCAGTACGTCCCGTGTCGTACCGCTTGGAGGCCGGAGCCGCTTCAGTTTCAAAGTTACTTGGCGTCGTCAACGTCGATGTCGATTCAAGCAACTGCAGGCTGATTGAAATCGGCGAAGACTTGGTTCGCCCCGGAGTGATTCAGAGCGTCGATGAGGAGTTGGCCGCTTATAACGCCAACCCAGATAATTCGAGCCGAAAAGCAAGTAAGCGTCGAGAGACTGTTTTTGAGGTTGAGAACGAAGGCCTTATTGTGAAGTTGCGCCTCAAAGTAGCGCTCAATAATTTCTTCGATCCGGATGTCGATATCGACGCGAAAATAGCCGTTGGAATTTCGCCCGAGGGAGAGATTCTTGCCTTCTATCGCAGCTTTTCGGTCGACGTCGATTGGCCCTGGTGGGTCACAGGCATCACACTCGGAATTTCAAAAATTGTCGAGGAGTTTGCCGATGGCTTCGTAGAAGGGTTGCTGAAGCAGCGGATACTCGATGGGATCCTTCAGGATCTTGAAGCGAGGGTCGGGTTGATTGGCACAGTTGGAAGCGTGGAGACAGCTCAGGATAAGATTCTTGTAACTGTGTGCTCCACTTCCGGCGGGTCGATGGTCGGACACATTTCACATCCGCTCGAAGGTGTGCTTTTGGACGTCGGCTAAAGAAGAAAAAGGACCTACGAGACTCGGGTCCCGTAGGTCCTAATTGCCTTTTTGCGGGTTACTTAGAAGTCCATTCCGCCCATGCCGCCATCGGGCATGGCGGGCGCGGCCTTCTTCGGCTCCGGCTTTTCGACAACGAGAGTTTCAGTGGTCAGCACGAGGCCGGCGATCGAGGCGGCGTTCTGAACAGCAGAACGCGTCACCTTGGCCGGGTCGACGATGCCTTTCTTCATCATGTCGACCATCTCGCCGCTGCGCGCGTCGAGCCCCTGGCCCTTCTTGGACAGACCGCGAACCTTCTCGACGATGACGCTGCCTTCCAGGCCAGCGTTCTCGGCGATTGTTCGCAGCGGCGCTTCGAGAGCCCGCTTGACGATGCTGACGCCCATCTGCTCGTCGGTGTCTTCGACCTTCATCTTGCCAAGCGACTCAGCAATGTTGATGAGCGTTACGCCGCCGCCGGGGACGATACCCTCTTCAATGGCTGCTCGCGTTGCTTCGCGGGCGTCCTC